>JAAEOP010000774.1 GCA_024223125.1 Chloroflexota bacterium | reverse complement strand
GACCAGGGGCCGGCGGCATTGACAACGGTGTCGGTTGAAATTTTGCCTTGTGGGGTGAGAACGGCTGTAATCTTCTCCCCCTGCCGCTCAATCCCCACCACCTCCATGCCAGTCCGAACCGTCGCCCCCAACCGTTTGGCAGCCCGCGTATACGCAAAAGCCAGCAGGTACGGATTCGCTGTCGAATCTTCGGCGCAATAAGCCGCTCCGGTCACATGCGGCGCTAAAGCCGGCTGTCGCGCTAACGTTTCCTCAGCCGAGAGCATGTCAATCCGCAGCCCGGACTTGGCTCCTTTTTTTGCCTTCTCACTCACCATAGCTAACTGCTCTTCGGTTTCCGCAACCAACATCCCGCCTTCATTGGCGAACTCGATGTCCGCATCTAGCTCTTCGGCAAGGCCATGAAAGAGTTCTGCACTGGCACGCGCCAGGTCTTGTTTGGGGCCGGGTGGTTTGGTTTGCAGCGCCACCCCATTAGCGGCCGCGCTGGATGTGCCATTGGTAATATCGCCCCGCTCTAACAAGCAAACTTTGACGTCATGCTTGGCCAGGTAGTAGGTAACGGCCGTACCAATCACGCCTCCGCCCACAACAACAACCTCAGCGCTCTTGTGCATACCTTAGCCTTGCGCTTCGATCTGGGGGCCGCCTAACCTGGCTCGTAGACCGCCAACAATCTTCTTGAACAGGACAATAATGCCGCCCCGTTCAAAGCGCATAAGCATAATAACCACCAGAGCAAAAATCACCATTCGCCATTCCCCAAATTCCCGCATATATTCAGAAAGAATAACAACAGCAGGGGCGCCTACAATCGGCCCAATAAAGGTTCCGACGCCGCCGATAACCGCCATAATAATAATTCTGGCCATCTCCTGAAATTGCATGGTAACTGGACTTAGCAAGGCAATATAGTGGCCATAAAAAGCGCCAATCAACCCGGCAATACAGCTTGTAAAACTGAATACAAACAGTCGCCACTTGACAGTATTGATGCCCATCGCCTTAGCCGCTAGTTCATCATCCCTAATCGCCCGCAAAAACGAACCGATGGGCATGTTGACCACCATATACATAATCAACAAGAGAATAAGCATCAGCCCTAAAAACAGGTAATAGTAAGGACGAGGTTCCAGCGTACCAAACAGAGGGGGGACAGTTAAACCGGCATCACCACGAGTCAACTGATAATTTGCGGAAATCATGATACGCATCACTTCCGCAAAAGCCCAGGTCGCAACGGCCAGGTAAATGGAACTCATTCTGAGGACGATCACACCCAACAGCAAACCCAAAGCCAGAGTCACCAACGGCGCGGCAATCAGTCCGACGTAAATTGGCACATCATAATAGAAGATAAGCAAGCCAGACGTATATCCGCCTAAGGTTGCGAAGGTATGTGTGGCTAACGAGAATTGCCCCGTATAACCAGCCAACAAATTCCATGTTTGCACCAGAACAATGTAATAGAAACTCACAATGAATATATGTAATACATAGCTATTTAACCGCAGCGGCAGCAGCAGCAACACCACGATAATCCCCAGTGCAAGAAGCTGAACAGATCTCCGATTTAGCGCCCCAAACATTGTTGAATTCATCTTTCACTCCTTGTGTGAATAGTGATTGGTGGTTAATGGCTTGTACAGATCACCAGCCACTAGCAACCAGCAACATTTTCATTTATTCAGCCAACAAACATTGCCGAATAATATCTTTAAGACGCTCGACATCAAACTCACTGCCCGGCCCATGCTCAACCATCTTCCCCAAACTCAAAACGTAAACGTAGTCTGCTAATTCGGCCGCTTTTTCCATATGATGATCCACCAGAATAATGGCAGCGTTCAACGCTCTCTGAGTTGTCAGCAGAAACTCATAGGTATCTTGCGCAATTAAGGGGGCTAAAGCGGCCGTTGGTTCATCAACCAAAATAAGTTTGGGTTCGCTAAGCACTTCTTTAGCAATAGATAGCATCTTCGCTTGCCCGCCGCTTAACTGATTGGCGCGTCGTTTACGAAAATCTTTAAGGATCGGGAAAAGTTCATACGTCTTTTCCAACTGATTTTGCAGCCACGCCTTCTCACCGCGCCGAATCCAACCGCCCAATTTCAGATTTTCCTCAACCGTAAGCTGGGGAAACACATTAATCGTTTGCGGTATATAGCTGATACCCAGCCGCTTGATTTCAAACGGGTCTAGCGTGTCAATCCTTTGCCCCAGAAATCGAATTTCACCTGACCAGGGGGGAAGAAAACCAAAAATTGTTTTTAATGTCGTTGACTTTCCAGCCCCATTAGGGCCAATTAGCACAGTCAGTTTGCCTTCTTCCAACGACATGTCCACTTTCTGCAAAATCTCAACATCGCCTGTATAACCGCTTCGGACTTGATTTAATTCCAAAATAGCGCTCATGAGTGCCCTCCTAAATACGCTTCAACAACATAGGGGTCTTGAGCCACGTCTTCCAGAGTACCCTCCGCAATCACCGAACCTTCTGCCAGAACAGTAACCTGATGACAAAGTTTGCTTATCTGCTCCATCTCATGACTTACCAGAAGAAAAGCGATATTCTTTTCCTCATTCTCTTTCAAAATGAGGCGGTTAATTGATTCTTTAATGATAGGATTGACCCCGGCAAATGGCTCATCTAACAAATATAGTTTAAGGTCGTCAACCATAAAGCCGCGGGCAATTTGTAATAGTGCCTGCTGCCCGCCAGACAGAACCTTGGCCGGTGAATCGCGCAGGTGGGAAAGACCGGCCAGATTGATTAGTTCGTCAGCTTTTTTCATGGCCGCAGACAAATTGCCACCCGATACCGGATTCATCCGGGCAAAGTAGGGAATCAACATATTCTTAAAAAGAGACATGCTGCCAAATAGTTTGGGAATTTGAAATGTGCGCAACAATCCAGTCTGGGAAATCTGGTTAACTTGCAAACCAGTAATCGGTTTGTCCCGGTATTTGACCTCCCCCTCATCAGCCAGGTAAACGCCGGAAATCAAATTGATCACGGTTGTTTTCCCCGAGCCGTTAGGCCCGATAAGGCCGCGTATTTCTCCGGTCGGTACGCTCATATGGACATTATTAACAGCCATCAGACCACCAAAGCTTTTGTATAAACCTGCAATTTCAAGAATTGGCATCATATAAACTCCCGTTTGCTAATCGCACCATAAATCCAATGGGCGAAAGAAATGATATCGAACACAGGCTTTCCGGTTGCTTTAACAACAGCCGGAGCATAAGGGGCCAGGTTATGGCACTCGAAAACAAAGGCTCCAATATCCGGGTATATACCTATCAACTCCTGTGCTGCTTCTACTACTTCCTTTTCAATTTGTGGGGGATCAATCGTTTCTGTATCGTCCAGGATGGTTGTGGCAAATGAGGGTTTATCGTGCAGTCCTTTAATTGCCAGGGGAATGTTATCCGGCACATTGGCGCCTCTAAAATGCCGCTCTGACAATGATGTGCCATTGGCCGTTACAATTCCGATGCGGCTTTGTATCATCATATGCACCAGAGGAATCTGGATGAGGGAAGAGAGAAAGATGGGCACATTTACGGCCGCTGCAATTTCTTGCTGGAACAGCGCCGCAAACCCGCAGCTCGTCGTAATTGCAAAAACACCTTCTTTCTCCAATTCTTTCGCCGTTTCCATAAAAAGATCCAATAACGCCGGGTCTCCCTCCACCACCATGCGCTCCACACTAGCTCCGGGGACGACTTTGACATTAATAGGAAAATCATAAGATTCTGGGTTGCCAATATCGCCAGGAATACGTGGGAATTGTGTGTCTAACTGCATGACGCCTAAAACTTTTTGTTGTGAAGTCATAATAATTCGTATCCTAAAATAGTTATCAGTTGTCAATTGTCAGTAATATCTAAACTGCTTACTGAACACTGATTACGCCACCCGTTCTTTTTCACCAAACAGGCCGGTGGGACGGAATATCAACACCAGTAAGAGAAAAATGAAACCATAAACGTGTTGGAATCTGGGATCAATGAATACAGCGCCGAGGCTTTCTACTAATCCAAGCGACAGTCCGGCAATTAGTGCGCCAGGAATAGACCCTAAACCGCCAATGATGATGATTTCAAACCCTTTCATGGTGGTAATGGCCCCGTTATTGGGAAAAACGAGGAATACCGGAGCCAGCAGAGCGCCAGCGGCCGCAGCCAAAGCCACCCCCATGCCAAAAGCAACCTGATCCAGCCATTGCAAATTAATGCCGGATGTTTGTATACCAGTTCGATTGTCGGCCGCAGCTCGCAAGGCCATCCCTACCCAGGTATATCTGAGTACAAGGTAGAAGATGAGCATGATCAACAAGGCGCCGAGGCCGGCAACCACCCGGTCGCCGCTGACAGCCAGGGGGCCAATATAAACTTTATCCATATAATGACCTGGCGTGCGTTGGTAGGGGCCGCTTAAAGCGGCCGCTAAACTTCGCAAAAAAAGCGCCAGAGTAATCGTGATAATGGTGGCATATTCAGTTTTTCTTTCAACACTTCTATCAAACATCGGTTTGATTAGAATACGCTGCACGATAACACCCAGCACAAACACGACGCTTATAGCAATGGGAAGACCAATATACCAATACGTATTGCCTACCACAAAAGCGACAATAACGTACATCACGAAGCTGCCAATCATGTAGAACTCGCCCATGGCCCAATTGATTAACTTCATGATGCTGTAAATAAAGGTAATGCCAATGCCCATCAGCGCGTAGAGGATGCCCAGGATAAGCCCGGCCAAAACAAATTGAAACAACAACTCAAATGAAGGCATAATTCAACCATCCTTAGAACTGGAGCAGCCTTGTGGGCTGCCCCAGTTCTCACAATGAAACGTTTGCACTCATTACTTATCTTGAATATTCGTAGACAAGTTCAGCGTCACGGAAATTCTGGCCTGCTTCGGTGTAGTGGAGAATGAGCAACGGCGGCGTCCATTGATGCCACATTACTCCTTCTGCTTGCGGGAAGGTTGCCGGGCCAGCCCAGTTAACAAACTCGCCCGTTTCCAGAGCCTCAATCAATGCAGCCGAATCTTCAGAACCAGATAGGTTGAGAGCTTGGGCGATAATGGTGATACCGCCAAAGGCGCTGTAAGCGGTATAAACGGGCGGCTCGCCATATTCTTCTTCGTAAGCGGCCGTAAACCACTCACCTGTTTCCGACAAATCCTGCTCAGGATGAAAGTAGCTGATGTAGTAAAGATCATTGCCATTTTCGGGATGCAGTTCCCAGAATTCTGGCCGGATAGGGAAATCATATGAGGCCAGCATGGGCACTTCGGGGAAAAGGTCAATCGTGTTGGCCTGATCAAGCATCAAATGAGCCGCTTCACCAGTGCCAATGTTGATCACCAGGTCTGGCCCCCAATCTTTTATTTGCAGCAATTGGGGCGTCAGGTCTGGCGTACCGCGGGTGAAGACAACGCTGTTCAATTCAATGTCCAAACCCTGGTCGGCGACACGGGTTTCCATTTCATCAATCAAGCCAATGCCGTAGTCAGTATCTTCCGAGATAAGGGCTACTTTGGTAAAGCCTCGATCTCCGATGAAGGATAGCCATGATTCGGCGCGCACCGGGTCAACGGCATGGGTACGGAAAGCAATATCATAGCCCAAAGCAGTTACGTCTTTATTTGAAGCCTGGGTGGCAAACACCGGTACGCCAATCTCTTTGGCTACTTCGTTGATGGCCAGGTTGACTGAGCTATGGTATTGGCCGATGATGGCGGCTACGCCTTCCTGACTTGTCAAGCGACGATAACCGGCGACGCCAACTTCGGGGGTTCCGGCGTCATCTTCCATGATGATTTCAACGGGACGGCCGCCCAACACACCACCCATCTCTTCATTCACATACTTCACTGCCAGTTCGGCGCCCCGCTGCACCAACTGCCCAGCCGATACATCTCCTGGCGGGGACAACGGCGTCAGTACGCCCAGCTTCACCGGCTCACCGGAAGCAGGCGCTACCGCTTCTGGTTCCTCTTCACTTTCGCCTTCCGGCATTGTCAACGTACCGCCACCTGCTTGCGTATACTCATAAATAAGTTCGGCATCGCGGAAACCCTGGCCAGCCTCGGTGTAATGCAGAATGAGTAATGGCGGCGTCCATTGATGCCACATCACACCCTCCGCTTGCGGGAAGGTAGCTGGCCCAGACCAGTTTTCAAAGTTGCCGGTTTCCAAAGTCTCAATCAGTGCGGCCGAATCGTCGGAACCAGACTGTTCAAGCGCTTGTGCAATGATCGAAACGCCGCCAAAGGCGCTGTAAGCAGTGTAAACGGGCGGCTCGCCATACTCTTCTGTGTAAGCGGCCGTAAACCACTCACCCGATTCCGACAACTGCTGATCGGGGTGGAAGTAGCTAATGTAATAAAGGTCATTGCCATTTTCGGGATGCAGTTCCCAGAATTCTGGCCGGATGGGGAAGTCATATGAGGCCAGCATGGGCACTTCAGGGAAGAGGTCAATCGTGTTGGCCTGATCAAGCATCAAATGAGCCGCTTCACCGGTGCCAATGTTGATCACCAGGTCTGGCCCCCAATCTTTTATTTGCAGCAATTGGGGCGTCAGGTCTGGCGTACCGCGCGTAAAGACAACGCTGTTCAACTCAATGTCCAAACCCTGGTCGGCGACACGGGTTTCCATTTCGTCAATCAAGCCGATGCCATAATCTGTGTCTTCGGAGATGAGGGCTACTTTGGTGAAGCCGCGATCCGCGATGAAGGATAGCCATGATTCGGCACGCACCGGGTCAACGGCATGGGTGCGGAACGCAATGTCGTAGCCCAAAGCGGTTACGTCTTTGTTTGAAGCCTGGGTGGCAAATACCGGTACACCGATCTCTTTGGCAACTTCGTTGATGGCCAGGTTGACTGAGCTATGATATTGGCCGATGACGCCCACTACATTTTCCTGACTGGTCAAACGACGATACCCAGAAACGCCTACTTCCGGCGTTCCGGCATCATCTTCCATCACAATTTCAAGGGGACGGCCGCCAAGCACCCCGCCCCTCTCTTCATTAATATACTTCACTGCCAGTTCGGCGCCGCGCTGGACTAATTGACCAGCCGATACATCTCCTGGCGGTGATAATGGGGTCAATACTCCAATTTTTACAGGTTCGCCTGAAGCTGGTTCCGCAGCTTCGCTCCCTGAATCTGAATCGCTAGACGAGCTATCTGTCTCCGAAGCGCTGGATGAACTATCTGATTCTGTTGCTTCTGTTGACTGGGCATCGTCTGTATCTGAAGCACTGTTACACGCTGCCATAAAGACGGCGAAGAACAAAAATATTATCGTCAAGGTAAAATATTTTTTTATCACTTTTCATTTCCTCCGATATAATACAAATGGCTTTGTTGACTCCTGTTGGTTTGGTCTGGGTGATGCCGCGGCCTTTCCGTTTTGGAGTCGGCAGAGTCTCTTTCTTCTAAACTTCCTGGTTATAAATTCTCGCTGCTCATCATCTATTTCATAAACACCTCCTTGGAGAGTTGTCTGTAGCCAGTTATCAGTGTTCAGTATTCAGGACGGGACACTGAATACTGAACACTGATTACCGTGTAATTTCCCAAAGCTCAACGACGCAATCTGATGGATAGTTAGTGGGATCAAAATCATCAGTTTCTCGCGCCTCATAACCAACCCGATCAAATAACTCTTCAATAGTACGCGAAGAGTGATGTTGGGCTTCGCCAATGGTGTGGTAGAGGTAAACGGCCGATGGCAAAATTATCGGATACCCCATTTCATACAGGGCATAGACCAATTTGCCTTGTTTTAGGTTGCCGATAAATTCTGATTCTGTTTGTAGGATTCTGTTGCCTTGATATTGTTCATCCACGGTAAAGCGAAAATCAAAATGGTCGCGCAAATAGCCATTTCCCTTCAAAAACGCACCTATTCGTTGGATATTTTCTTTCAAACTGGCGAAATCCTGCTCGTTTTCCAGACTGGCGGGCAAATTGAGTTGCAGATGGTCATGTAATTGGGAAAAGAATATCTTGCCGATGCGCATGGTGAACAAACGGCGTTCTCTAGCGACAGAATGCTCGTAGGCTTCGCTGTGGGCTACGATTAGCTCAAAAGCGGAGCGGTAAAAGGCATAGGATAGGGCATCAAATTCGCCTGATTTGATAGGGGTAGCGAACTGTTTGGCGGTAAAATTGGCTGTGAGGGAGGCTCTGGCTTCGCGCCCAAAGACAGCTTGGATGTATTCGGCAACATAATTTTGTACTGGGAGGAGACTGTTGTCATTTCCTTCTAGTTCAGCCCATTGCGAAACGATCGCCTCGGACATACAGTTGAGAAAATCTGTTCCCACAGGCCACCAATCAGCATAGTCGGGGAAGGGGTGTTCAGGTACGACTTGGGTCAATGTTTTTCGTTCCATTATGTTTTTCCCAAATAGTTTAACCACTCATCATCACTCATTTGAATATCTTGCAAAACGCTTAGTTGATGGTCGCGCATCGCTTTTCCCGCTTGCTCGGCATCGCCGCGCGTCGCCGCTTCGAATACTTTTTGGTGCTCCCCCTGAGATTTTTCCAGACGACCGGAAATGAGATCAGATATGTGACGAAAGCGCCGTAGATGATCATCAAAATTATTCAGGATAGCTGCCAGGCGTTGGTTGTCAGCTTTTTGAATGAAACATTGATGAAACTGAGCGCCCAATAGTGAACACTGCTCATGATTTCCTTGCGCTAAAACATCATTAGCCTGAGCTAACAGGCTGTTCATCTCATCAAAATCATCTTCAGTTAGATGCGGCGTCGCCAACCGGACGGCCAGAGCCTCTAGTTCTGCGCGAATTTGAAAGGTCTCTTCGATGTCTACCCGGTCAATTTCGGTAACAAATGTACCTTTATGGGGGATGCGAACGACAAAACCCTCCCGCTCTAAATCCTGCAAAGCGTCACGTATGGGGGTCTCACTAATTTCCAGTTGAGCGGCCAACTGCCTGTGAGAGAGAGCTTGTCCCGGCCTAAATTTGAGAGTAAGGATGGCGTCTTTGATAATGGAGTAGGCGATGCCTTTGAGGGATTTGGGTTTGTTGATGGGTAATAAATCTTTTTGTATCAAAGCAAACTCCTGATAATTAGAGATAGGATTATTCAACTCCTGGAGTGATGTGTGGTGTCTGAGATGTGATATATCAGATATTGACTTACATCGTATCATGGATTGTTTGCTCTGTCAAAGATTTTTTGTGGGTGAAACGATCCTGTCCCAAAGCCGCCTCCAGTTCTGAAACGGCCGTTCCCTTGAAAATATCAACAACCAATTCGGCCGTTACCGCCGAGAGCGAAATGCCGTCGCCGCCATGCCCTGCCGCCACAATAAACCCCGGTAACTGCGGCGCGCGTCCGATAATCGGTAATCCATCCGGCGTGATGGGGCGCAATCCGGCATAGGTGCGGAGGATGCGTATGTGGGAAAGATTGGGAGCGATTGCCAGCAATTGGCTGACCAACCTATTGATCCCGTCGTAACTGCTTTGCCGGTCAAACCCAGCCTGTTCGCGCGTGCTGCCAATGATGAAATTGCCCCGCTCCACCTGAGCCAGCGTAATACCCACCGAACGCTGTGGAGCAGCGCCGTTAACACGTTGTTCAAGTTGGGCTTTGCTTTGCAGGTATTGCGCCGAAATCAGCGTGCCGCGCATCATGGGTGGCACCGCTTCCGTAACCAACAACTCCCCTTTGAGCGGCGTGATAGGGAGGTCAAGGTTAACCATTCCGGCTATTTGCGGCGACCAAACGCCAGCGGCATTAATGATGGTTTCGGTTAAGATTTTGCCTTTGTTTGTGCAGACAGCGAGGATGCGATTGCGATCTATTTCGATACCGATCACTTCTGTGAATGTGTGGATTTTGGCGTGGAGGCGGCGGGAAACGGCCGTGTACGCCACAACCAAATGCAATGGATTGATAATCGCATCCCCGGGTGAATAAGAACCGCCAATAATCGTCGGGCCGAGCATCGGCATGAGTGAACGCGCTTCATCGCCGTTTACCAATTGGATATCTAGCCCCAACGTTCGCAAGGCGGCGCTCTTTTTCTTAACCAATTCCATTTCTGTGGGGGATGAAGCGGCCAACAAACTACCACTGCGTTTATATTCAAAACCGGCGTCGAAATCTTCGTGCAATTCATCAAGCAAGCTCAAACTCTTTTTTGCCAGAGCCATCTTGATAGTTGATGTTTTCGTTTGCAGGAGGGCAGCTACGGCGGCGGCGCTGGACGTTCCGGCACCGATGTCGCCCCGTTCCAGCAAGCAAACATCCACGCCATCCCGCGCCAAAAAATAGGCGCAGGCGCAGCCAATCACACCGCCGCCAATGACGACAGCTTCAGCGCTTTTTGGCAGTTCAGCAGCATGATTAGACTGAAGCAATTCCATAATCGCCCTACACTTCCCGTGCGTTATTTATATCTTGGATAACATGAATGAGTAAGCCGCAAAGAGCCTCTTCAATCATTTTGCGGCTTGTAGTATTGCTGGTTGTAAATCCAATTTGATTAGACAAAAGCAAAGCATTTGCTATAATCGCAATACGATTAGTATAATTCGCAACACCAATGTTGTCAATCAACAAACAAAAGGAGCCGTATTTTGGGAAATAAACAAGAATGCAGAAACTCACAGCCTGTTGGCGTGAGCGATGCGAGGATAGGAAGTAAGTAAAGATGAAAAATAATTTGTTTCACGGTGTTACAACCGCATTGATTACCCCATTTTCCAAAAATGGGGAGGTGGATTATGATGGATTGCGACAAAATGTGCGTTTTCAGATTCAGAATGGGGTACGGGGCTTATTGCCGTTGGGTACAACGGGGGAAACGCCAACACTGAATGCGGTAGAAATGGAAAAAATTGTCAGGTTGGTTGTGACGGAGTCGAGGACAGCTGATAAGGAAACGGCCGTTCTCGTCGGCGTAGGTACAAATTCAACCCAGAAAACAATTGAAAACGCCAAAAAAGCTGAGGCGTGGGGGGCAGATGCGCTTTTGGTAGTGACACCTTACTATAACAAGCCTACTCAAGATGGTATTGTGGCCCATTTTACGGCCGTAGCTACAGCAACCTCCTTGCCCATCATCATCTACAACATCAAAGGCCGTACCGGAACCAACATCGAAACGCCCACTCTGAAACAAATTGCAGCATTGGAAAATGTAATCGGCGTTAAAGAAGCCTCCGGCGACATCCACCAGATAATGGACGTTTTAACCACAATCCCTAAAATCGCTGTCTATTCTGGCGACGACGCGATGACTTTCCCGCTGGTTTGTCTCGGCGGACAAGGGGTCATTTCGGTCGTAAGCAATCTTTTCCCTGATTTGGTTGTCGCTATGGTAAATCAAGCGCTGGCTGGAGAAGTTGAACAAGCGCGACAAAATCACTTCAACCTGCTGCCCATCTTCAACGCCGCCTTTGTGGAAAGCAACCCCGGCCCCATTAAATATGCGATGGCTCAACGCGGGCTGGCCGCCGGCCCCCTACGGTTGCCGCTGATCGAAATGAACGCGGCGAATAGAGCTTTGCTGAATTCTGTGTTACGGCAATATGTTCAATAATTGTCCAATATGTAAGGAAGATGAACTATGAAAATGCTCTTAAATGGAGAATGGGTTGACCGTCCTAATACTATTGAGGTGCGGAATCCGCAGGATAATAGTTTGATCGATACTGTACCAAAGGCAACGGCTGCCGATATGGAAACAGCTATCACTGCTGCAGAAGCATGGTTTACACAAGGGCGGAGACTGCCGGTATATGAACGGATGGCGATTTTGGAGAAAACGGCCGTTATCCTCACCAACAAACACGAGGAATACGCCCGCATCATCGCCCAGGAAGGCATCAAAACCATTCGGGAAGCACGGAAAGAGGTGACACGCTGTATTGAAACCATTCGTATCAGCGCCGAAGAGGCGCGGCGTTTGAATGGGGAAACCATCACCTTTGACCAAATGCCAGGTAGTGAAAATCGGCGCGGCTTCTACAGCCGCGAACCTATCGGTATTATTGGTGCAATTACGCCATTTAATGATCCGTTGAATTTAGTGGCGCATAAAGTTGGCCCGGCATTGGCCGGCGGCAACGCGATCATCGTCAAACCAGATAGCAAAACACCGTTAAGCGCCCTGTGGCTGGCACAAGCGATTCACGAAGCGGGTGTTCCAGCAGGCATGTTACAAGTGATTCCTGGGCCGGGGCGCGAAGTTGGCGATGTCCTTGTCACCGACCCGCGTGTGCGGATGATTTCGTTCACGGGCGGTCTGAAAACAGGCAAGGCGATTATGAGCAAGGTGGGATTGAAGAAGGTGGGCATGGAACTGGGCAGTAATGCGCCGGTGATTGTGTTGTCAGATGCGGAGTTGGATACGGCCGTTTCCGCCAACATCAGCGGAGCATTTTGGGCGGCAGGGCAAAACTGCCTTCATGTCCAGCGACTGCTGGTACATGAAGAAATTTACGACGAATTTGCCGCTCGCTTCATAGCAGAAACCGAAGCGTACAAGGTGGGAGATAAACTGGACGAGGCTACCGATATGGGGCCGTTGATCAACGAAACCGAAGCCAAACGGGTTGAGCGGCTGGTAAACGAAGCTTTGGAAATGGGAGCCAACCTACTCACCGGCGGTGAACGTTCAGGTACATTTTATGCGCCCACTGTGTTAGAAAACCTGCCCGACAGTTGTACATTAGCACAGGAAGAAATTTACGGCCCCGTTACTATTTTGTACCGCATTGCCACCTTAGACGAGGCGATTGCTCGTGCCAATGACGTAGAATATGGACTTCAGGCAGGTATTTTCACTGCCGATTTAGAAAAGGCATTTTTTGCCGCTGCACATTTGGATTGCGGCGGGGTAATGATTAACGACAGCACTGATTATCGCATTGATGCGATGCCGTTTGGCGGGGTAAAAGGGTCTGGTTTAGGTCGTGAGGGAATTTGTTTTGCTTTACAGGAGATGACAGAACCAAAGGTAGTCTGTTTTAATTTGGGAAAAATGTCTGTTCCCAATTAGGTAGACCGCAGAAAGTTTCATGGTCGGTGATGCCAGTAGTTATAGACCGGGTGTGAGGTTGCCATACTTTTGGCGTAGAGGTAATCTTATCTAGAAATCACATATCGACTAATGAAAGGAGTTATACTTTGGGCAAACAACAAGAACGGAATTTTCTTAAAACATTGGCGCGAGGATTACGAGTGTTCATGGCATTTACGCCGGAGCGACCTGAGGCATCGTTAACTGATATTTCAGCATTGTTGGAGGTTGATCCTAGCACCGCCAGCCGCTTTGCCTACACGCTGGAAACATTAGGCTTTTTAGAACGGGATAAGGAAACGAAGCTTTATCGCGTTTCGCCCAAAACTTACGCCCTCACCACTTCTCTCACGGGGCCGCGAAATTTACGCAAGGTAAGTTTGCCCTTTCTGGAAGTTTTGCGAGACACAACGGGAGAAACGGTGATTTTAGGCGTGCGCGATACGGCCGAGATAGCCGTCATTGAAGTGGTAGAAACAAAACATTCACTGGCTCCGCGCGGCTGGGTTGGCGGCCGTGTGCCGATCCATTGCAGCGCTTTAGGAAAGGCTATGCTGGCGCATTTACCTCATGATGGGGTCATCCGTTTGCTGGACACGATCTCATTAACGCCATACACAAAAAACAGTATTATCAATCGCCCCGATTTTTTGGCCGATTTGGAAAAGACACGCCAACGGGGCTGGTCCATCAATCGAGAAGAGTTCGCAGTGGGCATCGTTTCGATAGGCGCGCCCATTTTTTCCGGTCATGGAGAAGTTTCTGGAGCCATTTGTATTGACATCCCCACCGTGCGTATTCCCGACGAGCGTTTTTTGGCACAGATTGCCAGCGAAGTAGTTCATACGGCAAAAGTAATTTCCAACATTGGCGCTCATACTTTGTTGGAGTGAAGCTGCTTCAAAAACAAAATTCCATCGAGCAACTCCTAAGTCTTGCACGTATTTCATAGATCGTGTAAATTTTTTTCATCACTTCATCAGATTTTTTGAGCCAGCGTTTGAATTGGAGCATGATATTCAACACACAGGAACTACGGCACATTATCGAAGTGCGCTGCGCCTTAGAAGAACAAGCCGCCGCATTAGCCGCCCAATTTGCCACCGACGCGCAAAAAGAGCAGTTAGCCCAACTAGTCGCTGAAATTGGCAAACAAGGCATCCCGCCAGAGCAGGCCGTCGAAAACGACATAGCCTTCCACATCGCCATTGCCGAAGCATCCAACAATCCCCTATTGCTCAACCTGCTTTTGAACCTGCAGCAGATTCTGCACGGCTATATCAAATCCGGCTATACTCGGCGCGGCTATGCCGACCAAGTTGACACCGAAGCAATGGCAAACATGCATTGCCCCATTTTGCAAGCCATCCAAACGGGACAACCGGATGCGGTCAAACAAGCGATGCGAACCCATTTCCAAAACACCACCGGCTGGCGCTTGGCGCAAGCCGAGTCGTAGGTCGAATTGGCAATCCGACCAACCTTTACAGGAGAAAAATGACAAAAAAATACCAACCCTCAGAAAAAGAACAAACATTTTTAGATTCAGTGACCAATGGCAAATATGACCGCCAAATCATCAAGGGCCTAAAAAAGTTCATTGATGGTAATGCGCCTGCCGACATGCAAGCCTTTTACTCGGCCGATGAATTAGAAGCATTGGCCGCGCTAAAAGGCACCGCAAAAGATGTCGAAGCGCGAATGCCCGTTAAGCTAACCCGGCATTATTTTGAGTTAGCCAAGAAAAGCGCGGCTTTGCAAACGTTGGTCAAAGCCAGCCCTAAAGAGACGCTGGATTTGGAAGGCGCGCCCGATCCGGGTAAACAGATGAGTTACAGTCCGGTAGAAGGGATGATCCATAAATATGAGATGGGATTGCTTTATGTCGCTTCTACCTGCTCTGCCCACTGCCGCTTTTGCTATCGTGAAGAACTCATCGCTCGCAAAGAAGTGGAGCGGCCGGATGGCACAGTCGCGCCCAAAGGTTTAGCCCGAATTGGCGACATCGTGGCTTACACCAAGAAGCACAACGCCGAAGTAGCCGCCAATGGCGGCCTGCATCCCGAAACGGGACGCGAAAAATTGCGCGAAATTCTCATGTCTGGCGGCGATCCGATGGTACTCAGCAACCGCAATATTGCCGCTTGGTGGGCGGCGTTGGCCGAAGCAGGTATCGAATCGATTCGTTTGGGAACCAAAGAGCTGGCTTTTTATCCCAAGCGGTTTGATGAAACCTTTTTTAATATGGCGGATAAATTCCATGCAGCCTATCCGGGCACAAAAATCCGTATCATGATCCATTTCAATCATCCCGATGAGTTTTTGCTCAAAGATGATGACGGCAATTTCATTGAAGACCCCGCGGGCAGTTTGGTCTGGCATCCCGACACCAAACATGCGATGGGGGAGCTGGGCAAACGGAATTGGCTTACAGTGGATAATCAGGCGCCCATCATCAACGGCATCAATAATGATCCCGGTGCATTACGCATTATGCAGCGAGAGATGAAGCAGAATAAGGTGGAAAATCATTACTTCTTCTGTGGCCGCGACATTATCGGCCATCGCGCTTTTAATGTTCCAATTGAGGAAGCATGGCGGATATTAAACGAATCGCACAAAGGGTTGTCGGGTGTGGAAACCCATGCTCGGCTTTCGATTACCCATTACAAAGGGAAGACGGAGGTAGTAGCCGTGACCAGTGACCCGCTGCCGGGTGTGCCGGGCGCGGAAAATGGAATCGTGATTATGAAACTACACCGTAACTATGAAGAGGCACCAGACAAAGGGTTGGTAACAATTTTAGGACGCAACCCGGAAGCAATTTGGTTCAGCGGCTATAATGACCGCGTAATTTATGATGAGGCGGGTTTATACGCCGATCTTAATAATGTTTAGGCGCATTGGTCGGATTGCCAATCCGATCAACATTTACAGAGGTTTATTATGAGCAATGCAGCAACCCAATCCCGTAGCGCGGCTTTGTATGAGCGGGCGCAAGAGGTGATGCCCGGTGGATGCAGTCGAAATACAGTATTGCGGAAGCCGCATCCGTTGTATGTAGAACGGGGCGCTGGCTGTACTGTGACTGACATTGAGGGCGTGACTCGGATTGATTTTGCCAACAATATGGCATCGTTGATTCATGGACACGCGCATCCGGCAGTTGTGGCGGCGGTAACGGCGCAGCTGCAAAAGGGGACGGCGTTTACTTTAGCCACTGAGGTGGAAATTGAGTATGCGGAACATATGCGGAGCCGTAATGTCGGTTTTGAGAATATTCGCTTTGTTAATTCGGGTACGGAAGCGGTGATGGGTAGTTTGAAGGCGGCGCGAGCGTTTACCGGCCGTCCCAAAATCGCTAAAGTGGAAGGGGCGTATCACGGCCTGTATGATTATGCCGAAATTAGCCAGACGGCGAACCCTAACAATTGGGGGGACGCGGGCGACCCTTCGAGTGTGCCGGTGGCCTATGGCACGCCGAAATCGGCTTTGCAGGATGTGGTTATCATTCCGTTTAATCAGCCAGAACAAGCGGTGGAGATTTTGAACCGGCATGGCGATGATTTGGCGTGTGTTTTGTTGGATTTGATGCCGCATCGGGTGGGGCTGGCTCCTGCGTCGCCGGAGTTTGTGCAGGTGCTTTATGATTGGACGCGGGCGAATGATGCACTTTTGGTTTACGATGAGGTGATTACGTTTCGCTCGAATTATGGCGGGGCGCAGGAGTGGTATGGTGTGCGTCCAGATTTGACGGCGATGGGGAAGATGATTGGCGGCGGGTTCCCGGTGGGCGCGTTAGCGGGGCGCAGGGATGTGATGAGTGTAATGAATCCGCTGGCGGATAAAGTGTTGTTCCCGCATTCGGGTACGTTTTCGGCGAATCCGATTACGATGACGGCCGGATTGGCAACGATGGCGTTGTTTGATAAAACGGCCGTAACCAACCTCAATCATTTAGCCGATAGAGCGCGAGCCAACATCGTAGAAGCGATCCAAATTGCCGACATCCCCGCTTGCGTAACCGGCGGCGGTTCCATGTTCAGAATTCATATGAAGGCAGAGGCTCCCGTTACCTATCGGGATGCTTTTATGACACCGCAAGAGTCCAAACTTAACAAAGCATTGCTCGATTATCTATTTGATAACGGCATCATCATGATTAACACCTGTTCTGGCACATTATCTACCGTGATGACCGAGAAGGAAATTGATTTATTGGCAGAAACGGTATTAGCCGGATTCCGCGCAATCAAGCGCCTTCTCTAGCAAATTGTTTTATGGAGAAAAATATGAGAGAAGTCGTGATTATTGATGCGTTATGTACCCCCATTGGGCGTTATGCTGGGGCATTATCGCTTGTGCGTCCCGATTATCCTGTATTGAAATCCGTCGCCCAGCTTTTGAATAGAATTGGGGCATGAAGATACAAATCAAATTGATCGCCACGTATCGTCAATATCTGCCGCCAGAAAATGAAGGTAAGGTAGAGATGTGTTTTGGTTCAACGTCAAATGGACATCGGCCCTCAAAAAAGAGAGAATTTTCACAGTTGAGGCGCGACCTCATTTCCCTGCCAATATTGCTGGCGTTGTTAGCGGGCCAACGCCAGTTTCTGCCGTCGTTCTGAAAATATTTCCTCCTCTTTTTGCTGTAGTTTGTCCCATGGTGTGATAT
>JAAEOP010000773.1 GCA_024223125.1 Chloroflexota bacterium | reverse complement strand
TCCTGGATTTTGGCTGAATTTGTAAATTGGGATAATTCCTGTGGTCAGGTAGCTGCCACGCCTTAAGCAGGTAAGACCCTAAGGGTTTTATTGGTAATCATGTGAAAATACCACAGGTGCAAACCCTTAGGGTCTGTATAGTTACTGTAAAAACAAATTGTTCGTAGTGTGGGCTTCAGCCCGCTAAAACGAGCGCTACAAACGGTGAAAGCTTATGAAAACAGAACATCTGTTGAAATGGTTCCGAGTGAATAATAAAGCAACCTCAAATGAGGCTGGGCAAAGCATTGTTTTGATTGCTCTGGCTCTCATTGGCCTTGTTGCCTTTATGGGTATTGCTATAGATGTGGGCTTTATTTTTGCGCGTGGCTCTCAGTTGCAAGCGGCCATTGACTCGGCGGCTTTGGCGGGGGTTACGGAATTGGGGAGCTGGTCATCCAACAATCAGACCGGGCCGGAAGCGGCGGCCCGCACCAAGTCGGCCCAGTTTCTGAATGCCAACGGTATGCCCTTGTCCGTTACCACATCGCTCAATCAGTCAAGTAACCTGCATGTGGAAATCGATCCCCTGGGGGCTACGGAATATTCCATTTCAGCGACCTGGCCGGTAGAAACATTCTTTCTGAACGTAATTGGGTTTGATCAGGATATTAACTTGACGCGCTCGGCGACAGCGGCCGTGTTCTCTCTAGCCAACATTTACGCCAGCCGACGTATTGAAGATGGCGTTCTCAGCACATCTAACCAATCTGTCTTTGGACAAAATATCTGCACAAGTTACGGCGACCCCTTCTCGCCGATAAACAGCCTCTGGAATCCAGGACCGTATTCTTATGAATACCGGATCATGATTCCGCCACATTATCCCAGTAATATCTTGCGCGTTGAATTGTTTGATCCAGACTCCATTAACGCTTCTAGTAACGGGCCGTTTTCAATTCCCCGCACCGACGCAGCTATTAATGCCGGTTTGCCGCCACTCTTAGATAATCAATATTGTTCCAACGCAGATCAAAAGAATGCCTGTCTGATAGATACTAACGAGTTGAGCCTGGTACCTAGTCTCTTAACCTTAGACCAGATCAACCCCTATTTCTTCTGGCGTATAGATGAAAATCGTGGCGCTGGCAGCGCGCCGGGAAATGGTAACTGCGGATCGCCATTGAGCTATGATGCTACTTTTAACACCCGTACCTTATATCAACTGTACTACTTTATGCAGAACCCGGACGGCACGACACAGCGGATTGATCTAGCCTCTTACACAGGGCAGGTAGATGATGGCACACGAGACAATGGCGACCATCATACAGATATGCACTGGGTATCCCCAGGGGCGGCACAGCAAGCGTTCGATTATCCCATTGACCCCAATACAAACCAGCCTTATAACGTGCCTGTGGATGCCGGTTCTACCCGCACCTTTG
>JAAEOP010000772.1 GCA_024223125.1 Chloroflexota bacterium | reverse complement strand
CCTGTATAGCTTGTACACCTGGGGCTACAGGCACCATTACCTGGAGTTTAGGAACGGTTACACCGACAACACCTGCCAGCTTTGTCATTATGACATTGATCAGTGATAGTGTGCCCTTTGCCACGACATTAACCAATACGGTTACAATAACGACCACAAGTGCAGAATTAGACACAGATAATAATGATGCCCAGTGGCCGGTTAGTATCAGTGCGCTTGATCTGATTGTAAGTAAATCTGGGCCACAGTATGCCATTATTGGTGATTCGCTTGTCTACACCATTGACATTGACAATCAGGGTGCGGTGACAGCGACCAATGTGCTGGTAACAGATACCTTGCCCATTAGCGTGACGTATGTGTCTGATGACAGCGGTTGGGCCTGTCCAGCCTGTACCCTGGGCGCATCGGGAACGCTGACATGGACGGCCGGCAATGTACCCTCAAACACGCTGCACTTCTTTAATCTGACAGCGACAGTGGATATCAGCGCTGCTTCTGGTTTAGTCCTTACAAACTGGGTAACAGCAACGACCGACACGGTCGGAGATCAATCAGATAACAACGCATCTTCTGTGAACACGGCCGTTTATCCCCTCGTCCCCATCACCACCGTCCAATTCGTATCCAACCCCGGTAATGACAACGATTCACCATTAGCCGGGCAAATCGTCTGGGTTGAAGGCGTCGTCACTTCCGAACCGGGTGAAATTGACAATCCCACCCGATTCATGGTCATTCAAGACCCGGCCGGCGGTCCTTGGAGTGGTCTTCCTCTCTTCCGCTCGGCCAACTTCGGCAGCGCCCCAGAAGGAACCATTGTCAGAGCGTTGGGTACAGTACAAGAAAGCTATGGCTTGACCCAACTGCAAATGAGTAGCGATCCCTGGGCGCTGCAAACAATAGGGAGTACGGCCGTGCCTGCCCCCGCCCCCCTACTCACCGCCGATTATGACGATTCCGACCCTGATATCTCCGAACAATGGGAAGGCGTCTATCTGGAGTTCGCGCAAACACCTATCACAGTTACAGACGACAGCCTCGGTTATGGCGAATGGCACTTTGACGATGGCAGTGGCAATGCCCGCGCTGATGATCTGGGCAATCGAGACAATAACCTCACCTACGTACCCGTCAATGGCGACATCTACACCTTCATACGCGGCATTGGGTTGTATTCGTTCGGCAACTATAAACTGGAACCACGCTATGATGCTGATGTAGCCATAAAAATGACTGCGCCAGAGCTAAGTAAATCTGCCCCTTATCTCGTTTTGCCCGGTTCGCTTTATACCTATACATTAACCCTCAACAACCAAATTGGCATCAGCTTAACCAATGTCCTCATCACCGATGCCGTGCCGGCCAATACAACGCTGGCTTATATTCTCGATGGGGGCACAGAAAGTAATGGCATCATTAGCTGGACAGCGTCATCATTGCCGGATCAGGGTACGATAGTGGCTCGGTTCGCCGTAACAGCGACAAATGGTGTGGCCACAGCCGTTAATGATAATTACGCCGCTGTTTCTACCAATTACACCCCCACTACTACCGGCCCGCCAGTAACAACCTATATCGGCGATCGGCTGCACATCTACCATGTCCAGGGAGATGACTTTGTCAGTCCTATTGTGGGCGCAGATGTAACCATAGATGGCGTTGTCGTGGCCGATTTCCAGGATACAACGACCGGCATGGCCGGCTTCTTTTTCCAAGATGCGGCCGGCGATGGCAATCCAGCCACCTCAGATGGTATTTTCGTCTACGATGATGGCTTTGGCGTGGATGTAACCGTAGGCGATTTGGTAACGGTAACAGGGACAGTAGCAGAGTTCAATGCCCAGACTGAGATTAACAATGTCACGGCCGTAACCCCCACCACAACCGGCGCTACCATCACCCCCACAGTCATTGTCTTACCGGAAACGGTCAATGGTGAATTGGAACAATATGAAGGCATGGCTGTCACCATCCCACAGGTGATGACCGCTACCCAAAACTACTTCCAGGGACGTTATGGTCAGGTATCTATGGCTGCCGGCGGCCGTTTGTTCCAGCCAACCAACATCTATACCCCCACCAGCGCCGCCGCCATTGCTCTGGCCGATGAAAACGCCCGCCGAATGCTCATTCTGGATGATGGTCAAGACATCAGTCCATTTGGTGACAACCCCAATCCCATCCCCTACATCGGCATTAACAACACCTTGCGGGCTGGAGACACTGTCAGCGGATTGACCGGCGTGTTGGATGAGGGACGCATCAACTCTTCAACTCCGCCAAATCTCGATTATCGTTTGCAGCCCACCGCACCAGTTACATTCACCCGCGTCAATACGCGCTCTCTCGTTCATGATGATGTGGGCGGCAATCTCAAAGTAGCCAGTTTCAACGTACTCAACTACTTCACGACAATTGATACAGGCGCCGCTATATGTGGGCCAAACATGAACCTGGGTTGTCGTGGCGCCGACAGTGCGGCTGAATTTGTCCGTCAACGCACCAAAATCATCACGGCCGTATTAGACATAGATGCCGATGTGATGGGATTGATGGAAATAGAAAACAACGCCATCACCGCCACCGCCGATTTAGTTGACGGGTTAAATACAATCGCCGGCGCCGGTACATACGCCTTTATTGACTCCGGTACCATTGGCCTGGATGCCATCAAAGTAGCGCTGATTTACCAACCAGCCAATGTTACGCCGGTGGGCATTACGGCCGTGTTAACCGACGTAGCCCCCTTCAATATCAATACGCGGCCGCCATTGGCGCAAACGTTTATGGACAACGCCAGTGGCGAACAATTCCTCGTCGTCGTCAATCATTTCAAATCCAAAGGATCATCCTGCGCCGATCTGGGTGACCCGAATACAGGCGATGGACAGGGCAACTGTAACCTGACCCGCGTTTTGGCGGCCAATGAGTTGACAAACTGGTTAAATACAGACCCTACCGCAACCGGAGTCACCGATATTCTCATCATCGGCGACCTCAATTCCTACGCTCAGGAAGACCCCATCGTAACGCTTGAATCAGCGGGCTATACAGACTTGATTGAGGCATTTAACAGCGCCTGGCAATACACATATGTCTTCGACGGACAGCTTGGGTATCTTGACCATGCGATGGCAAATGGCAGTATGACGGCCCAAATTACAGGTGTAACCCAATGGCACATCAACGCCGATGAACCATCGGTCATTGATTATAATGTGGAAAATAAACCGCAAGACTTGTACTCGCCCACCGCGTACCGCGCCTCTGACCATGATCCGGTTATCGTTG
>JAAEOP010000771.1 GCA_024223125.1 Chloroflexota bacterium | reverse complement strand
GGTGGCAATCACCGGCAGCCCGGCCGCCATTGCCTCCATCACCGCGTTGGGCATCCCCTCGAAAATGGAGGGGTGGACGTACAAATCCATCGCGGCCAGCAAAACGGGCACGTCCCGGCGCTCGCCCAAAAAGTGCACCTGCCCGGCCACGCCCAATTGGGTGGCTTCGGCTTCCAGCGCCTCCCGCAGTTCCCCCATCCCCACCACCCACAAAACCAAATCCGGTTGTGCGGCCGCAAGCCGGGCGAACGCGCGCAGCAAGTGCGTTTGCCCTTTTTGCCAGGCGAGCCGCCCCACAGTGCCGATCACGCGGGTATTTTCGGGAACGCCCAACTGGGCGCGCAGGGCTGCGGCTTCCGAGGGCGTTGCTTGTTTCAATTTAACTCCGTTGGGAATGTACACCGCCTGCGCCTCACGCACGCCCTCGTTTTCCATCGCAAAGGGGATGGCGTGTTTGGTATTGAAGATGACTTTGTCCGCCCAGGGCATGGTGCGGCGGTCCAGCCATAACTGCCAGCGCCGTTTGTCGATGTTGCGCGCCCGGATGGAGGTAACGAGCGCCGGGACCCCCGCCAGCCGCGCCAGTGTGCGCCCGATCAGGTCGCCAAAGGGCAAAAATGTCTGCACCACGGCAGGCTGCCAGCGCCGAAAATCACGCCAGATGTGCACGAGCCCAATCAGCGCGGCGATTTGCGCCTTGCCAACGACGATCACGTCCACTCCGCAAGCTTCCAGTTGACTGACGATGTCGGGGTGTGCGGCGTCGTTCAGGCAGTAGACGCGCTGCTGCCAGCCCCGCGCGGCCAGCCCTTCGGCCAGGTTGACGAGGGCACGCTGCGTCCCAGCGCGTTTGAGGCTGTCGATGAGGTAGGCGAGGCGGGGGGAATCAGTTTGCATTAAAGAGGCAGCAATACGATGGTTCAAACAGCATCAAGGCTTCCCGTGTTCTGCAAGCCCAAACCCGTGTTCCGCATTCAGAACGTAGACGGTGTCTTGGTATCGGCTGGGGTCCCGCCATTCACGTATATAGGCCATCCATTCATCATCGGATAAGGTATCTAAAATAACCTGCAATCGCTTCACCTGATCACCAGGCTCGTCTAAAATGCCCAGCAAAATACCTAACTCTTTTCGTTTTTTCGCCGCTTTGCACGCTCCTTCAAGATCCGTTGCCGTGCGGATACCATACCTCCGTAATTTGTGAAGGGCCTTTTTTATCCCTGTTGGTTGTTCTTCGTCCTCATCCACCGTTAAGATTATGTCAACCAGGTGTAAGTACAAAACACCCTGGTCAACCCAATCTATCAAGCGGGAAACAGGGATGCGTGTTTGTAACATCAGATCAATTAAATCATGATGGGCTAAGTTTTCAATGTTTTCGATACCTTCTTCCAACAAGCGCGCGCGTTCATACAGGTTGATACCCTCTAGATGGCTGAGCGGCAGTTTTTCTTGCAGGGAGGGAATACGGCTGCTAATTCTTTTTCTGCCGCGAAGGTAATCTTGCAGCAAAGCCGTGCCCGTTTCTGGAACGATGCCGATAAAAAAAGCAAGCATAAACATAAAGGGGTGTTTATCTTCAGCAGATTGCGCTTCTTCCGTTTGGGTTTCGTCAGTTTCTTCGGGTGTGGTTTCTGCCGGTTGGCTGACGAGATTACTTACCCCATCAGTCACGTCATTCCATACATCTGGAGCCAGGCTTAAAGTCCAAACCAAAACAATAACAGTGAGAATCCGCACCGTGATATGGCTGTACGCTTTGGGTTTGAGATCTGCGCGCACGTAACGCCTTAGAATCATGCCGAGGGCAAAAAAGTATGACCCTAGAAAGCCGAAATTAATGGCCATTGGGCGAGGTTTAAAGAGGGAGAGCAAGTCATCGGATTGAAAATTTGCAGGCAGCGGACCAATGGGCAGAAGAACCAAAATCCATCCGACGACCATTACAAGCGTTGTAAGAAAAACAGGTGCGCGAGAACCATACAGATAACGTCCTTTTCCTCGAGCGCTTTCTTCTACGCCATATATTTCTTCGACTCTTTCCCCATAAACAGATTCTGCATCATTCAGTGTCAGAATAGTCGGATCGAGTTGGATAACGGTCCGAAAGAAACCGTTACGGAGAGTTTTTAATTTTTGCCGATCAAAAAGGAAATAAAGCAAAGCCGGAAATAGAGAGGTGATGGTGATGAACGTGAGCTGCATCCCTCGCCCGAGCAACCGGAGGGATGGTTGGCCCGCACTATCCATCGTGAGCAAGTCTCTGCCCCCGCCAAAAAAGTAAATAATGATCGCTGGCAGGCCAATACCGATTGCTAATATTACGACCAGGTGGAACATTTGCATAAGCCACAGCTTGATCATTCGGCCTCTGCCAATAACGACTGGGTAGAGCAAAATAAGCACAACAACAAG
Organism: Chloroflexota bacterium; assembly: GCA_024223125.1. The sequence goes on along the minus strand of JAAEOP010000771.1, from coordinate 590 downwards.
AGTAAATACACCCCAATACCATGGTGTTTTTAATGCGGGCACGAACAGCCCTAGCGGAATGCCTAATAAAAACACCCAGACCAAACACCCCAGGGAGAGATATGCATTCTCATCTTGCGTCACTTCCTTAACATCCTGAACGGTAACGATGTTTTGCTCTTTCCACGGCTTGTAATCTACTGGCGTTTCTTTTTCATCGAACGTCCGCTCGCCAAAAGGGGGAAGTATGAAAAGATATTGAGAACTGTGTTCTGCTTCTTCTTTTCCTTTTGTCACCGGGATGCCGATGCGCTTGTCCGTTTGATTCTTTATGGTTTTAAGGGATGGATCTTTTCCTTCCGGCATTTGTTCACCTCATTCAATAGGGCATTTATATCGTGCGGTGCTTTCTATCCCCATCGGCTGTGTCGTTATTTGTATTTATTCTACCCCATATACTGCCGCAGCCAAAGCTCCAGATTAAGCAGCGTCCAAATGCGCTTGCCGTGGTCGGCCTGCCCTTGCTGGTTTTCGTCCAATAATCGCGCTACCGCCTCCCGGCGGAAATAGCCGAGCGCACGCGCGTCCGAGCTGAGGAGCAGATCGTGGGC
>JAAEOP010000770.1 GCA_024223125.1 Chloroflexota bacterium | reverse complement strand
GCCACAGGGGGTCGTTCACTTTCCTCTGGAAACTTTGGCGCTGTTGGGGGCGCTACAATCATCGTCGCGTCACTATCATAGGCAATAAGCACATCATCCAGCGCTTCATCCAAATGCAGTTCTTCTTCCGACTCAATATCTGTGGTTAGGGGCAACGGCCGTAAAGGGGAGGGCGCAATCAAGGTGGCATCGCTGGCCTCCTCAGGTTCATCTTCCTCCGGGGTTATAATGAGTTCCACAGATGCGGCTGCTGGTTCCGGTTCAGGATCGGTCACAGCCCGCGTCGCCCCCATAATAAACGTCATATTTGCATCTGCGGCCACAGATAACACGGCCGCAGTTAACGCCATGACAAACTCGGAGGTGGTATTAAAGCGTTCATCCGGTTTTTTGGCCAGCGCCTGACCCAAAACCTGAGCCAACTCATCATCATGTAACAGTTCCAGTGGTGGCGATTCATGCACCTGCTTGAACATGAGTTGGGTCACATTGCCGCTAAATGGCAGTTGACCAGACAAGCTCTCAAAAGCCACAATTGCCAGACTGTATTGATCGGCACGGCCGTCTGTTCCTCCACCCACAAACAGTTCCGGCGACATATAAGCTAATGTTCCCGGCAATCCAGAAGCATGAAGTGTCACATCTATGGCCTGCATCAAACCATAATCAGCCACAAAAGCATTTCCCTTCCGGTTGAATAAAATATTGGTGGGCTTTATATCCAGGTGAGAAATTCCGGCGGCTTGAGAGCTGTCCAGAGCCGAGGCTACCTGGCGCATCATTTGCCACAATTCTGCTTGTGGCAGGCTACCATCGTCCAATCGGGAGCGTAAAGTTCCCCCTTTCATAAAGGGTATGACCAGGTAAAGACGGCCGTCATGCATTCCTGTTTCCAGCACAGGCAGAATATGGGGATGTTGCAGTTGGTTAACGGCCGTGACCTGTTCCGACACCCGCTCCGCATACAATTCCTGATGGCTTATACGGGCCGACATGAGCTTTACAGCTACCTCCAGAGCCTGCGCTTCATCCCACGCTCGGTACACTCGCGCCGTAGAGCCTTTACCCACTTCTGCCAGTATTTTATAGGGGCCAACTTTTTCCAAGTTCAATTACCTTCAAATTCTAGTATCCAAAAATATTATCTGAATGTCTATAGCTATTACGAAGACCAGAACATCCATTTACTTTTTCGGGACGATGCGTGCCCACTTTTCTGAGCGGGCACGCCTGGCCCGGCCACTTTTCGTAGTTCGATCCCCAAATCTAATAAGGACAAGCGGTGATTGGGATCTTTAGCCAGACAACCATCAATTACCATCTCATCCAATCCGGCCGTTATCTGCCGCGAAAATTCACGCAAAGACGTGGGTCGAGAAACCTTTATCTGCGCCGTCAAAGAACGGGTATTACGCCCCGAAAATGGCAGTTTTCCACCCAGCATACGATACAAAACCACGCCCAATCCCCACACATCAATCTTCACCTGATCGACATCGTTCATGCGCTCAGGAGCTACATTGACGCTTACCAATGGCAGTTGTTCTGGCGACATGATATACAACGTGCCTCCTTGTGGAGGCAAAACGCGGGTAGCAATACCAAAATCCAATAAGACAGGCATAAACATTTTTCCAGCCTGCACCGGTTCCCTAAAAACGATATTTTCCAACTTCAAGTCATTGTGGGCATACCCTTTCAGATGAATATGATCTAAGGCACGGGCCACTTCCAGGGCAATGGTAGCTGCTTCTGGCGGCGATAATGTGCCCACTTCTTGCAGATAATCCTCTAAAGAACCTCCATTCAGATATTCCATGACGAAGAAGACGGGATGCTGGGGTAGCTCAATCGCATTCGCATAAGTGACGCTGGCTTTGTCTGGGCGGGGAATAGGATGCAGTTTGATGATGCTGCGGTGGTTAAATTTCCGAAGAAGCTCTGCTTCTTTGATGATGGAACGGGAATAGGAAACATCATCATGTTTGGCGCAAATTTTGATAGCTATCGGCTCATTTCGGCCAACCTCAGACGCTCGGTAAATGTCTGCGAATCCACCGGAGGCAATATGTTCTTCCAGCGTATAATGATCTCTATAAAGTTTGGCGCCTTTCAAAACCGATCTCCTGGCTGGTCTCGTTTTACCACTCGTGTACCTCTAAAGTCATCATCATCACCATAATCATCATAATCGTCATATGAATCACTGACAGGTTGAACGCTCTGGAATTGCAGCTTGACCCCACCCCGTTCCACACGAGCAATTTCGATCTCGTCTCCATCTTGTAAATCTCTAGGAACCATTGACTCCAGCCGCACACCGTTGAGAAATGTGCCATTGGCGCTGTCTTCATCTCGGAGCTTAAAATGATCTTCTTCGTCAATAATTGTGCAGTGACGACGGCTGATGGGGCTGGTGTCGTCATACTGCTGAAAGAGTAGGTCAGAATCTTGTTTGGAACGGCCGATAGTAGTCGTACCATACAGTTCTAAATGTTTGCCTATGTTGACGTCCCCTTCCAAAACAATCAGATACGCTCGAACCTCTGAAGGGCTGACCCGTTTAGTCATGCGGTCTACCTGCCGCATGATGGTTTCACGGGCTGCTTTGACCGGCCCTTTATCACGGGTGAGGACGAGGACCACCATGACAACAGCCAGTAAGGCAATGCTTATCAGGATGACTGTGTTGGATATACCGGAAGTAGGTGGGGTAACTGTTTCAGCGCTGTCTTCACCAGTTGAGGGAGTAGATTCTATTCCCGCATCGTTTCCTTCGTCTGATAGTGTCGGTGTATCTGTGGGTATCACTACCACAGGCAAATCGGCCGTTACTTCAACCGTGCCCGGACGAGAAGAGAGATTAAATTCGTCTTTCACTTCCACTTCCAGCTTGACACTGCCGGACTCATCTATCTGATCCCAGGGGAAATCGAACTCAATTTGGGACGGGTCGGGCGGATTGGAGATGGTTTGCACCGGTTGGCCGTTAAGTTTCAACACGGCCGTTTCCAATTCTCGTTTATGGTCATCCGTAAACACCACTTTAGCCACCACACTGTCTGTATTGTCCGGGGTCACAATCGAGGCTTCTACCGGCAGGTCTATGGTCACTCTTGGTAAAGCGATGTTTTCGATGTTGTAATTGTTTTCGCCCACAATACGGCCGTCGGCCGTGGCTACACGCACAATGCGGGTGCTGGCCACACCGCTGGGCGAACGATACGCCATCTCATATTGTGGCCGTAACGCACCCAACATATCTCGATACAATGTGTCCAAATCGGCCGCTGCTCGTTCAGGATCATCAAACTCTAAAGATGCGCCACCACTATCCTCACCTAACTTTCGAACGAGTTCCACAGCGCCTCGGCCGTCTACGGCTACGGTATAAATGGGGACTTCCAAACTATTAGCCCGGTCAGCCAAAGAATCAATGGCGCCGGGTTGGTAGCGTTCTAATTCACCCGTCAAAAACAGAATAAACTTGGGCTGGTTCTGTGAATTTTCGGCATTGTCCAGATCATCTAAAATGTCCTCCAGTGGGTCAACCACATCAGAAAAACAATCTGTACACCCCCGCGGCCGGTAAGAATCCAGAGCTGTCACCACATCAGACCCATTCGTTGTGTAATCTGTCAACAATATTGAATCGGCGCCTTCAATGACGGTGACCGCAATATGATCATTGGCCTGCATACGGCCGCCGGGTTCGGTAAACGCTTTAATAATATCTTGTACTTTCTGCCAACGATTAGCCTGCCCCAGGCGTACGCCCCCATCAACCACAAAGTAGCCCCACAAACCACCCTCGTTTGCTACCGGGCCACGAATCAATTCCACCGTTTTATCATCTTCCGTCACCTGGAGATCAGCTCCGCTAAGACCCGATACGGGTAATCCCTCCGCATTCAGGGAACGTACAAAAAGGGTAACAACTGGGAAATCTGCTCCTTCTACAGTCGTGACGACAATCTCAGTGACAGCGCCAACTCCTGTCTGCGATTGAGCCAACACTCCCCCTGACGTTAAAATAGCTATCAATAAAATCAGGACACCAATGAGAGACTTTCTACTGTACATACTTCTCCTAATGTTAATTATGATGATTTGTATCGGGCCAGCAGCTTGTTCAACCGGTCGCTGGCAGATTGAAACTGCACGAAAGCTGCCTGCAACTCATCTTGTAAAGGATCATGCGTCAGAAGATCTGTCTGTACATGTCGGGTACGCTCGGAGATAACCTGGTTGAATAACACGGCCGTTTCCGGCATAGGAACCACTCTCAATTCCAGCGCCAACAAATCCGAACATATCTGAAACTGTTTTATCGCTTTTGTATGCCAGCCCAAATTCTTGTAACACAACATCACTGCCCGATGCACCTCTTCCCGTAATGGATCCATCTGTAAAATATGCTGCCCCATTTCCGCGGCCGCTTCATATTCACCTCTTTGTAACAAACAATGCATAAGCTGACCAAGCAGTCGCAAATGAAGCCGCGCCAGACGTTCTCGCTCTATCAGACACCAATCAGTATAAATACCCTCACAAAAATCTCCCTGATATTCAGCGACAGCCTGATGCAAAAGATGTTCCCTTTCATCAAAATCATTTTCAAACTGTGCTTTTTGGGCGCACTTCTCAAATAATTCAAAATCGGCCTGCATAAGCGAATCAGGCTTAAAACTAACCCATCCTCGCGTCGTATGCAACAATGTATCATGAGATACATCCAGCGTATCAAATAATGTCCGTAAACGCCATAAGGTTGTATTTAAGCGGCCGCGGCCCTGTTTTTCGGCACAATCGGGCCATAAGAGATCAATCAGTTTCAGACGACTGTGTTCTACATGGGGATTTAGTAACAGAAACCCCAACAATTCTTCAACATATCGGGTAGGAAATCTGTTAACAACGTTCCCATTATGTTGAAGTTGCAATTTTCCAAGTGTCCTTACTTGAAGATTAGTCACAGTATGGACCTCATTTTCTAATCAATTCATGGAAAAACCGGAACACACCAGAATTGAAAATTCAAGCAATTGGGTTATCTAATAAATTGCTTCTAAATCTAGCTTAGTGCCTGATCATCAGGTTTGCAACAATTTTTCTCAAGGCTATAAAGTTGGCACTTTGCCTTTTTCGTTCTTGAGAAAATCTTAATGGATGAACACACCAATGTCAATTTTACACAGCCTAAAATCACGGGTCTTTGCAACGACTTTACAGGGTGAAGTTAACTAGGTAACAAAATTTCGCTAAAGTTTCACAACATGCCCTATTTGAAACTGAGATCGTAAGAAGTGTAGGCCGGTTTATGATCATTGAGAAGCTGTTCAATCAAGGTTCGATTGACTTCTGATTCTTTGAGCGGAATCTCCACAGTGAAGGTAAAGGGAGTCAAGTCTTCATGAGTATCATCAATAAGGGGTTCTTGGCCGGTATAGATTTCCAGAATACGGCTTAAGGCCCATTTGGTTCCGCGTCGGGCAAAAATTTTGTGGGCATCCACCAGGAAGGCGCGACGCGCTGCTTCATTCCAGCTATTATCAAAGGATACGTCAAACCAGTTGGCCAGCCAGGGAATAAATCCTTCGGGCGCTGTTTTGGGATTCAGATATAGATCGAAGTTTTCGACATTCCACTCAATCGGCCCATAAATGGATTCAAACAAGGCCAGGAATCGTTTCATGAAGTCGGTACGGTAGATACCAGGCAGGTATTGTATATAACGGCTCTCTATGAAAGACAATCCAGGTGGGGGGGTGTAGGGAGCATCGGGTTCTTCGGCGGCCGCGGCCGTGCCGTTTGGCGGCGGTGGTGGCGGTGCAACTTTTTCTGGTTTTTCTACTTCAACCAATAAGTCAGTTTCTGGTTTGGACTTCGCTTTAGGTGTTTTCTGCTTCGCCACGGCTTCAGGCTTAGGGTCAGGCTCTGGTTCAACTGCGGCCGCTACATCCTCAACTTTTTGTGCCGACTCCAGTTCGGCCGCTGGTGGTTCTTCTGGCACAACCGGTTCCGGTTCAATTTGCACCTGTTCATATGTCAACGTGAATGTACCAATGTCAACCATGTCCCCCGGATTCAGCGGCACACTGTCTTTTGCCCTCAATCGCGCCCCATTCAGTTTTGTGCCATTCGAGCTGTCGAGGTCGGTAATCGTGCAACCTTCATCCGTACACTCAATTTGGGCGTGCCGCCGCGACACCATCTG
>JAAEOP010000769.1 GCA_024223125.1 Chloroflexota bacterium | reverse complement strand
CAAAGCTTCTGAAAATGTCGGATGGCCGTGAACGGTTCGCGCAATATCCTCTGAACTGGCTCCGAACTCCAGTGCCAACACACATTCGGCAATGATGTCCGCTGCACGGGCTCCAATAATATGGACACCCAGTATGCGATCCGTTTTACCGTGAGAAATGAGCTTGACAAAGCCGTCGGTTTCTCCCATGCAGCGTGCTCTTCCAGTACCGGTAAAGGGATAGGTTCCCACACAATAAGGAATTTTACGTTCTTTAACCTGTTCCTCGGTAAGACCGACAGTGGCTACTTCCGGAGCCGTGTAGATGACTGCGGGAATGGCGTCATAATTGACATCTCCGGGGTGTCCAGCCATGCATTCCACTGCGGCAATTCCTTCGGCTGAAGCCGTGTGGGCCAGCATGGGTCCGGGTATCAGGTCGCCGATAGCATAAATGTTGGGGATATTGGTCTGGAATTTTTCATTCACCGGCACCTGGCCTGTTTCCGGATCGGTTTTAACACCGGCTTTTTCCAGGTTCAAACCGCGGGTAAGCGGCTGACGTCCCACTGCAACCAGAAGGCGATCAAATCTGAGGTTTTCCTTTTTGTCGCCGGTTTCAATGGCAACCTTAACTTTGCGGTTTACCACTTTGGCTTCGGTAACTTTAGCTTTCAGTCGAATATCAAAACCCTGTTTTTTGAGAATCCTTTGCAGGGTGCGTCCCACCTGTCCGTCCAGTAAAGTGGCGATTCTTGGTAGCATTTCAATCACCGTCACCCTGGCCCCCAGACGCAGCCACACCGACCCCAGTTCCAGGCCGATATAGCCACCCCCCACAATACCCAGATATTTGGGTACCGTATCGAGTCTCAATGCTTCAGTTGAACTGATGATGTGGCTACCGTCAAACTCCATGCCGTGAACCGCCATTGGTTCACTGCCGGTGGCCAGCAATATCTTCTTGGCTTCGAGAGTTTCAGTTTTTCCTTTAACGGATGATTTGGAAACATTAACCTGGCCATCCCCTGCAAGGCTTCCAAT
>JAAEOP010000768.1 GCA_024223125.1 Chloroflexota bacterium | reverse complement strand
CAGGCGCATTCTGGATTCGGCCGTTTTGGTGGGTATGCCTAAGATATGGCCGATTTCAGCGTAGGTTAGACTTTCGTAGTAGCGCAGTACGGCCGTTTCGCGTAGCTTAGGCGACAGTTTTTGTAAAGCAGCCCACACTTGTTGTTGTTCCTCGCTCAGGTCTGCCATCTCGTCTGGGGTGGGGGTGTGTTGGTCTTCAATCTGCCCCGAATTAACCTGGTTGAGGGAGAAGGTGGGCAGCCATTTGCGCCGTCGTTTGTTGCGGCAGCGGCTGACGGCAATGCGGTACAACCACGTCTTAAAAGCTGATTTGTGTGGGTTGTATTGATCCAAACGACGAAAGGCGTATTCAAAGCTGTCTTGCAATACCTCTTCGGCGTCTTCTTTGTGCTGCAATAAGCTGTAGTTCAGCCGGTAAATCATGCCCGCATACATGTTATACAGGGCCACATAAGCCGTTTCCTCACCGGCCAGACAGCGGGCAATTAAATCGTGGCTTTGCGGGTCGGCGTATTTGGGTACGGCCGTGCCCTGCCAATTGAGAAGAGGCTGCTCAGAAATCGTCATGAGGTTAAATCCGCCCGTACCCACAAAATGATTTGCTCTATTTCCCATTTGGCCTCTGAATCATGGAACAACCACCAGCGGAGTGTCTCTACAAAATTGATGGCTAGATTGCCGACCGCGGCCGTGGGCAATGGTTCCAGCCGGTTAAATTCATAATCGCTGCCAGTGTAATTGTCGTTGACCGGCAGCTCTGTCTGCATAGGAGTGATGAGGACATCGTAGCTGGCGTTTAGAGGCAGTGTTTCCCCGATTTGGGCGTTATTGAAGTCGCGTAAGTACCAGCGCAGAACGGCCGTGTTTACACTGCTGGCCAAATTCAACCCCGTATCGGAATTGGAAAATTGACGTGATAAGGATTTTAGATTAGACAGCAGCAGCCGCACATCATCATCCGTGCCGCTTGGAACCCATCGTTCGCGGGGGTCGTTGGCCGCTTCATGTCCCATCCACCACGCCGTACCCCAGCTAAAAAAGATGAAGAAGGCCAACACAGCCAGGAAGAGTCCTTGACCAACGGCCGTTAAATCCAGCGTCATCAGCAAATACAAAATCACCCCGGTAAAGGAGACGGCCAGCAGCATGACGAGTATGTGTTGGGTATCTTCTGGGTTGAAACGCACAACGCGCAAATAGCGGGCCAGATTGATGAACAGGAGCATGAAAATCAAAGTCATGCCGGCGGCTATGAGCCAGGTGAGGATTGTCCAACGGCCGTTTAATATTGCTCTAGCCAACATCCCCACCAGTAAATAGCCGGGCAGTGTCAGCAGCAGCACATTGCTCATTTCGCCCACTTGCACCAACATCAAAACCAGAATGAGGCAGTACCAGTAGACAAAGAATAGGGCGGTGCGATGATTTTTCCAGATAGCCCAGGCAATGCCGCCAAATCCTAAAATGATGAGAGCCGGTTCGTAGCGTAAAATGGCTAGATAGGGGTCGGGTAGAGAACGGCCGCTGCTGGCCCCAAATTGCATTAACCAATCTCCCAACAATTGAGCCGTGGCGCCCAACCCGGCCGGATACCAGAGAAAAACAGCGCCGCTGGCTGCAAAAACAGCCGCGCCCATCAAGATGGCATTGCGCCGCTCATGGCCGTTGAAGACCGGCGAGGTTGGCGACCGAAGGTCGCTTGAAACCTCGCTGGTCTCTTCATCCGCTTGATTAACTGTTTGGTCGAACCGGCTTAAAATAAACCAGGCACCCAACACCGTTACCAATCCGCCGTAAAAAAGGGTGGTCGTGGTCAGGCCAAAACCAATAGCGGCCGCCGAGAGGTAGAACCAGTGTGTAGCGGCCGTTTCCTGGTAACGTACCACAGCCACAATCAATAGCAGCAACGCAAATAGAGCTAATGATTCGCCTCCGGTTGTGCGTGAGACCAACACATTAAGCGGCGAAAGCGCCAGCAAACCACAGCTTACCAGGGCAGCGATTGTCCCTATCTGTCGCCGCAGCAGCCAGGGCAGACCAACGACGCCCAGACCAAAAACGGCCGGAACCAACCGCATCACCCCATCCCCAAAACCAAAAATATTGACCAACAGGCTGGTTAAGGTGAAATAAGCCGGGCTACTGATGGTCAGATTCTCCATCCCTGGCTGCCACAAGCGCCAAACAGACCAGGCCAATTCCGCTTCATTTTCAGACAGTGGCAGCCACCCCAAATTAACAAAACGAAGGACGGCCGCGCCCAACAAAATGAGAGCCAACAAACCATCGGCAACTGTTAGCTGCACCGCCCAATTTTGTGAGACTTCTGCTTGTTTTAGTTTGGTACTCTCTATCATTTCTAATCCTGTATGATGACAGCGGACGGTTGACGGTTGACAGTCATCGGTCGTCCGTCATCGGTCATCCGGCGCCCAACGGTAAATTGTAACGGAGCCATTTTGGTAGGCAACTTCTAGCCGTTCAGCAAATTTATCGGGAACACGGCCGTCAACCCCATACGTTTCATTTTCCAGCCGTCCCACATAAATAAGTTCCACACCGTACTCATCTAGCCGTTGGGGAAGGGCGCTGTTTTCCCAATTGGGCGCGGTGTAAATATCTTGTACTAGCGGTTCGCGTTGACCTGGTTCAGGTGTAGAACTGCCGCGCCATTGGTATTCATGTCCGGCCCAGCCCAACAAGGTGGGTAGCCCGGTACTGGCAGAGACACGGCCGTACTGCGAATATTGTCCGCCCACCGATTCTACAATGACCGGCGCCCCGCTCACATTGTCCCGCAGCCAGAGGATAGCGGCGTACTCATCCGGGTTAAACTGCTGCATTTGGGCCAGCCCATTTAGTGTCAACGGCTGGCGAAATTCGGCTTCGGCCGGACCGCGAAACTCTTCAGCGCGGGATTGGATGGCGTAATAGGGAAACAGGAGGGAGAGGGCAAACAGAATGACGTAGGCGGCCGTGACAATAGCCGGAACCACTTTCTGTACCCCGTCAGACAATTCTCGCCACAGGAAAAAGATGCCAGCAAGTCCGGCCGTGCCAAACATAATCCAGGCTTGATAATAAAATTTGAAAATCGTATTCAACCGCACCCCAAAATTATCCCGCAGGTAGACAAACTCTGGCCCTAATGTGAGCAAGGCGGCGGTGATGATGAGCAGCAGGACGAACGGTAATGATGACGAGGAGACAGGGTGATGGGGTGATGGGGTGATGGGGTGATGGGGTGATGGAGTGTCACCTTGTCCTAAGCGACTATTAGTCACAGTCACCTTGTCAATTAAAACCATGACGGACAGACTGATGATGGCGGTGAGCAGTAGCGTTAGTCCGGGGTAGAGAAGACGGGCTTGGAGGTAGGCGGGAAGGATGGCGAGGACGGCCGTGATTCCCCAGCCGGGCACAATGGTTGACTGTGGACGAGGGGGGATAGTGATGCCTAGCTGATTTGCAACATCGGTGACGCGATAGGCGCCTTCGGCGCTGGCAGCTACGATCCAACCCAGAAAGATGGCTAATAGGAAAAGGGCGAGGAGGAGGGATACGGCCGTGAGCAGTCCCGCCTTCCAATGCAGAAAACGCTGTTTGACGGCCAGAATGAGCAGCAAAATCGAAATCGTACCCAGAGGCAAACCAAATATAATCAAAAAGTGGGCCAACCGGGTGGGGCGGTTCAACATCGGCAGAATAAACGGTGGCCCGGCTTGTGAGCGAAAACCTAGATAAAACGGCAAATACAACATAATTGCCGGGATGACCAGCAGCAGAGCCATTGTTATAGTTTTACTTACGATTTGGCTGCTCCAACCAAAGCGCCGCCATTGGCTCAGAGTAAACGCCCCCACCACCACAAACAGATGAATAAGTACATCCCACGTATTCAAAAAGGAAAGGCCGCCCAACAGTAAAGCCGTCAACAGCCACAGCGGAACCCCCACCTTTCTAACCAACAACCCAAACCGCAAATGCCAGGCTGTCTCCCCCCACTCCTCATCACCCCACCCTCCACGAAGCCACCAGGCAAACGCAACCGCCAAACTGAGGAGGGCAAAGGGCAAAGCCATCACATGCGGATGCAGATCGCCCAAAATAAAGCTGAAACCGGGGAACTCGACAATTGGTTCCAGCCCTTCTATGGGGGTCCCGGCCAGACTATATTCGTTGATGGGGCGGGAGGAGCGCCACCACCACCAAAAGCTACCTTCATAACGGGGCGGTTGTTCAGGAGAGGGTGGTGTGTTCAAATCGCGTACATCCAACCAGTTCCAAAACTGGGGTGAGCCAATGTTACTGCCGTGCGCCGCTTCCAGGATAACTTCCATATTGCCGGCGATGGGAATGGCAATGGCGGCAATGATGCCCAAGGCTGCGGCCGTGCGCCGAAACCGCTCCCCATTAGCGGCAATCAAATTGTAAACCAGGCCAAATGCGCCCACGCCAGTACCCGCCATCAGCCAGGCCAATGACAGATTAAAAGCGATTGGTTCAGCCACATTTGCCAATCGTGCTAACACAGAATTCATCAAATAACCAAAGTAATAATAGCTAATGGCAAACCCGGAAAGCCAGGGATCGAGCGGAGGAAATTGAGGGCTACGGCCGATGGCGTTCAAAAAGGCAAAATCCATTGGCTTCTCTGTAGCAGTGATGGTTGGATTTTGGGCGCGTACCCAGACCCAAAAGATGTAAATGACAAAGAAAATCAGTTCGGTAAGCAGGATCGCGCGCCAGTTGGTTCGCAGCCAGGCGCGTAATTCTGTCCCGTCCTGCTGATATGCCCAAACAGACAACCCCACTGTAATGAGCAGCCCGACCAGGATGCCCCCCAGATTGTTGCCCAAAATATTCAGGCTGCCCAAAATCCAAAAGAAATAGGCAACCAGCAGCAGCCCCAACATTTTTGTAAAGGCATACCCCCGGTCAGGTAGTTTTTTGAGTAGATGGAAGGTGAGGGGGGTAACGGCCGTGCCCAACACCACCAAAACCAACCACCAACGTAACGCTGCAAAAATTTCTGAAACAGGTGTCATTATTTTTAATTTGACTTAATCGAATCCTCTATCACTTTATAAATTGTTGTACCATCGTTGCGGTACACTTCTGTCAATTGACCCGCATCTACCATTTGGCCGAACTTCAGTAATCCTTCCGGCGGGTAAAAAGCCCATTCTAACTGTCCTACATAAATATATTCCACCCCATATTTGTTGATGATGGCTAACGCTTCTTGCGGGTTAAGGGTGTTGTAGAGCCGGTGTGTATCTTGAATGCGCGCGTCAATAAGATTGCCAGGTAGGGCCGCCCGCTGCTGCCGCTGGTGGCCGCTCCAACCAATGATATTGGGCAGTCCGGTGTACATCGCCACCCGGTTGGAGATGGAGCGATAATAGTTATCACTGTACCCCTCGGCCATTACCGGCGAACCGGGCACGTTGTGTTGTATCCATTGAATAGCTTCATAATCGTACCCCAGAGGGATGGTCTGGCCGTTTTCCTGGTAGGAAACATAGGGCATAAAGGCCATGCCGTCCAGCGTATAGGGCGCGTCTTTGCTCATGCGGATGTCCCATTTGGCACGGGTTGCCAGGAGAGGATACAGGGCTGCGGCCGCAACCAACACCGTCAGAATGCCCAACCAAATTTGCCGCCGGGTTTCTTTTTGTTTGATGCGTTGCCAGCCCCACACGGCCGTCACGCCCGCCGCCACACTCATCAGCAACCACACCTGCATGTATACCTTAAAGACGGTATTCATACGGCCGATAGTTCCCTCAACGATAAAAAATTCCACAAACAACGTCAGGCCAAAGGCACAGGCAATCAAAATCAAGACTATCCGCCGCGTCGGAGAGAGATTTCTTTGTAAGCCGAGTAATCCGGCCGTCATCGTCAACGTTAGCACCACTGGTACAATCCAATATTCCTGCCGCCACAGCATCAATAGCAGCAAAATGTAAATTACCAGCGCCAGTAGAATGGGCAGTCCGGCCACTTCCATAGCTTGCATTCCTGTGTAAGTCCAGGAGCTGGCCCAATCCCGAAAGGCTATTGCCAGATAGGTAAGGATGAAAAAGAGGAATAGGCCGTAAATAATAAAATAACGGGTCAGGAAGGTGTGGGAACCATCCCAAAAAGCGACTGAGTTGAAGCCGGCGGCAAAGTTGCTGCTAAAGGGCAGATAAGCTACATAAGCCCAGCCGGCCAGCAACACAATTTGCATCCCAGCCTGCCCCAACATTTGTAAATTGAATTGGTTATCGTGCTTCTGGTACGCATAGAAGAAGACGGCCAACGCACCGATGACCATAAAGGTAGGGAAGTCCCAAATGTTGGTGGCCTGGAAAACACCAAAAATGACGCCCCCGGCTAACCATTGCAAGCCGGTTTCCCACCAGGCGTTAGATTGGAGAACCTGTGAATTGGACGCGGATGAACGCGGATGTAACGGATTAGTATGGATTTTTTTTATAGACGGCCGTAACGCTAACGATACAGCCCAGCCCAACGCCAATAACATTAACGGCAGGCTGATCATATGGGCGTGTAAATCGCCATACAAAAAAGTGAAGAAGGGGAATTCGGTAATGGGAGCCACTTCCCCGTCATTGGCATTGATGGCGCGGGAAGCAGTCCAGAACCAATCGCCGGGGTAAATGGGGGCGCGTTTCTCCTCGCCAATCAGGCTGATGCCGCCTTCAACGGTACGTAAAACAGAGCCGACCGCTGGAAACGCTTCTTCATAAGTGGGATTCCCAGCCCGGTACCAAGCGTTTGTCACCACGCCCACTTCGGCCAAATTGCCCAGGAGGACGGCGAGGATGGCAGCGATGATACCGGCGATGATCGCTTTTTTGTGGGGATTGGAGATTGGAAATTGGAGATTGGAAGCGCGTTCTCTAATCTTCAATCTCCAATCTCTAATCTCCTGATGGGCTACCAAATCATAAGCCACACTAAATGCTCCCATCCCTGTAAAGCTAAAGAGCATGGGCAAAATGAGGTTGTAGGCTAAGGTGGGAACGATGCCCAGCAGTTTGGCCAGGACGCCGACGAAGACGAAGCCGTAATAATAATAGTTGATGTAGCCACCGGCAAACCAGGGGTCGTAAGGGGGGAAGGTGGTGGATTTGAGTACGGCCGTTAAATAGGTCAGATCCATCGGCTTTTCCCCCCCCCAAATCACGTCCCATAAATCAGGGTTGCCCAGGCGGATAAAGAGGGCGATAGCGAAAAGCAGAAGAGCAAACAGCTCGACGAAGAGGATAAAACGGCCGTTACTCCCAACCCAGGCCGTTAATTCAACCCGACGGCGCAGGAAGATGATGAGACTGAGACCGACCATCAATAGCAAACCTAGAGAGAGGGTAACGGCCGTATTAGGCAAAACATTAAAACTCGCCAACAGCCAACCAAAATAAGAGAGCAGCAGCATCCCCAACACACGGGCAAAAATGTATCCTTTGCTGGGCAGTCCAGGCAGGATGACGGCCGTGAGCGGAAACGCCAGCCAGCCCAATAAAATGACAGCCAACCACCAGACGATGGCCGCTAAAGCCGGGTTCTGATTTAGAATGCCATCCAGATTGAACAGTTCGCTGTACGTTCCATTGGCTCGTTGGGTGGCTAAGGCTTCGGCCGTCAGGAAGAGAGCGTTAGGGGTGCGGGTGGCTTCGCCCGGCGTCTGGAACATTTGCTGCCCCAGGTCAACATCCCCCAAAAGTTGCACCACCGCTTCCCGATTGTAATTGTCTGTCTTCTTAAATATCCACACCGGCGGATGGTCGTAAACGCTGAACGCCTCTTCTACGCCCAGGTCACCGGGGGGAGGCCAGCCCACGTTGGGCGGTTGACCCCAGCTAATTTTACCGCCGGTGTCACTGATGTACAGTGGGCCGATGCGGAAATCAGCGTGGAATTGGGAAGCTGCGTCAAAGCCCAGATCGCCATTGAACAGCGCGTTGTAGTAGGCAATCATCAAAGGGTAGGTGAGGGGCAAACGAGGCAAATGCCACACTGCTCGTTGGCTACTGAGGACGACGTAATCAGCTTCATCCAGCCAGTTTGCCAGTTCCTCTCGTTTGCCCACATCATCGGGATTGGTGACAGGGCGTTGGCTGTTTTGCACTTCGGTGTAGTAGGCGGAAAAGGTGGGACGGCCGTCAATCGAAACTGGCAGCAAATCATCCCAATGCTCAGTTAACAGGCGGCTGGTGTCGGCTTGTAAAATGCCATCAGACAATAATTGTACCTGGACTTGGTGGGGTTGGTCGGCCGTTACCATCATATCCGGCAGATCAACAATGACAGCTTGCCGCTCATTATTCAGCAAAACATCGCTGCTAACTGCCTCCAATTCTGGGTTATTGAAGTAGTCGGCCGAAAAAATTTCAACCTGTTCCCCCACGCCGCCAAATTTGGGCGGAATGTTGAGGTAGTTAAAACGCAGACTGGTCACCACACCATCTTCGGGCAGCGTAAACTGCATAATCAGCGGCGTACTGCCCGCCCGGAATTCAAACCATTTCAGGGGAAGATGCTGCTCTTTTTGTTCCCCACTGGCTTCGTACAAAAGTGTGGCTCCCGTGGGCACATTTTCAAACATCCATTCTGAGGCGGCCACGCGGGTTACTGGCTGGTGGTAAATCTGGACGAAGGCATTGGCCCACAAGAAGCTGGGCAGGAGGACGATTAACACGATTACGGCCGTCAACACGCGTCGGGAAAATTGATCTCTTTCCTGATCTTTTTGAGCCGCTCGCCGCCAAACCAGCATCAAAACCCATCCGGCCAACAAAAATAGGGTAGGGTAGATGGGCAAAAAGTAGCGGATGGATTTGACCCAGCGCGTACCCATAAAAAGGAAATAGAGACCGCTCCAGGCGACGGGAATGGCGTGGTTGACCCAATCGGGACGGCCGCGAATGATGCGCCACAAAGCGACAAAGAAACCAATCCAGGCGGCGAGAGCGGCCGTCAATCCCATTCCATAAAACACCATATTCACTAGCGGGAAAAGGATGGGGGCACGGTCTGTCCATTGCAGCGCTGGCGGGAAGGAGGCGTCCGGGCTTTGCAGCCGCTGGATTTCTTCCATGTTGCTGCGCCATTGGGGATTGAAACCAAAGAGTGATTGCAACGCTACTTCTAAATTGCCCGGTTCAATGCCGGTCATAGCCAATATCTCGTTGCGGACGATAGCAGCATCGGTGAAAGCGTAGGGCATGGCGATGCGAAAGGTGAGAACTGAGGCGGCCGCGGCAATGAGAACCCCCAAAATGACGCGCTGTAAATCACTGTGGCCGGCGCTACTGTGGCGCAGCTTTTGCCAGGTATGTTTGCGCTGTACCAGCCAGATGACAGCCGAGAGGTTGATGATGAGGGCCAGCGGAGCGATGTTGATGCGGGAGGCGGTTGCCAGACCAAAGAATAAACCAAACAGGGCGTACCAAAGCAATTTCCAGCGGGGTTTGACGTCCCCTAGTCCGGCGGCGCGCACGGCCGTGTAAATCGTTATCGTTGTCAGCGCGGAAGCCCAATTGTCCATGGTGTAGAAGTGAGATTGTTGAATAGGCATGACGGCCGTTGCCATCAAGAAAGCAGCTAGTAAACCGGCGGCACGACCGTACAAGCGCTTGCCAATCAGGTACACAAACAACACCGAAATCAAATCCATCAATCCAGAAAGAAAACGGCCTAATAAATGAACGCCATCGTAGTTGGTGAAGTTGTAAGGACAAGGAGGTGGTTGACCTGGGTCTTGGGGAACTGCGGCCGTGCAAAACAGATTAACAGTTTCAGCCGCATAACGCGAGACGGTCAGGGGAAAGTTGCCATACACGAAAAAGCCTTGCCCCTGATTGTACGGGTTTAAGGTGGATTCAGAAGTTTTGAAATATTGAAGCGGGTTGTATTCGGGTTGTATCT
>JAAEOP010000767.1 GCA_024223125.1 Chloroflexota bacterium | reverse complement strand
CGTATGAGGCAAACGAAGAAGAGTGTAAAATAAGCACATGGGACACCCAAAACCCCAAACCATTGTCTTGCTCGGCCCGCCAGATGGGGGCAAAAAAGAACTCATCCTTACCTTGGCTGGTTTTCCCACCCAGTTACAATTCTTTCTTCCATCTGCATACACTAACCCATCTAGCGCGGTTTCATTCTGCTCACAACAACGGTTATTTCATAGCCACCTCACCGCGCGGGAAAACCTGAAATGGGCAGCGCGTGTGTAAGGGGTTTCTGAAGTGCGCGTGGAGGCCTTACTCCACACCAGCGACTTACTGCCAAACGCAGACAAACCGCGCACGTACTATTTCTCACCCCAAATGAGCCGTACCCTCAGCTTACTGATCGCCCTGTTACCCGATCCCGACATACTGCTTATTGACAGCCTGGACGCCAAACTCAGCTTCCCGGCCCAACAGCAGATTTGGCAAGCAATACAGGATATGCAAGCGCAACGGCCGCGGCTCATATTTTGCGCCACAGACAACGTACAAACCGCACAGGCTCTGGCTGATAAAGTTTGGTGGGTGGAAAACGGCTTACTGCAACATCGCTGGGTACCACAAGCCTTTGCCGCAGCCCTCGAAACACAAGCCGGATTTCGTCTGGAAATGAAAACGCCCACTTTGGCGCAGAAATATCAGACAGATGTGTCCGCGCTGCCCTTCGTGAAAAGCACCGCCCTGCAGGATAATCGCTTTGTGGACGTGTTCGTACAAAAGGAAGAAAACTTGGTGGATTTAACAATAACTGCTGGCGTCTCCCTGGCTGGATTTCAGCGTTTGCCGGTTGAAGGGGCTAAACTGATTCTCCCGTTGGATACTCCCGCAGACGCGCCCTACAAATGGGCGCAAGTGTGGGATGAATTGCTGCCCCCACACAAACCACGCGTGCGCTCCCGCTCCCCCACACTGCAGGTGAAAGCCATCATGTGGATTGCCCGCGCGGAATGGCAGCGTCATTTCCGCAATTTTTGGAAAGCAGGAAACCTGTTGTTCTCCTCAATATGGATGCTGGGGTTGCTATTGCTCGTATCCGAAGGGGGCGCACAACTCCCGGAGAAAATGCTGCTGATTACAGGCTATGTGCTGGTGGCGGCAGCCAGCTTCGGGTTGCCCATGAGCGCCGGAATGATCGGGCGGTATCTCTACGCTGCCAACGGAGATACTCTGTTTGACGATGCCGAGCCGCCCGACAGCAGCCAACCGCTTACCCTGCTTTCCCTTTAT
>JAAEOP010000766.1 GCA_024223125.1 Chloroflexota bacterium | reverse complement strand
TTATGGCAGCAGTTATCGTTCCCCGGAAACATTCCTGGTTATTGGCAACAAACTATACGTCGGCGGCGAATTTTCCACAGTAGATTGGGGAGACGGCGTACAGCATAATACGGCTAACTTTGTCAGTTATGGCCTTTCGGGAACCAACCTGACTGTGGGTGAAACCTTTGACGGCGTCTTCTCCTCTGGCGTCTATGCCCTGGCTGGCAACAGCGCCAGCCAGATTTGGGTCGGCAGCAGTAGCACCCAACTGGATGAATTGAATGATAACAACAACAATGTAACCGCCCACCCGCTTTCTTCGGGGTTCGGTTCGGCCGTTAAGCTTACCCTGGCGAGCAGTGGCATACTCTATGGCGCTGGCAATATCAGCCGAGGTCATATCAGCCAATACTTTTTCTCTTATGCCAACGGCGAATTTTCTGGCGCGCGCTTATTCCGGGGGAATTACACCGGTTCGGCCGTCAATTGGACCCAAGAATCGTTACCAGCTTACGGTTTTTTCGACATGGTTGTGTACCCTGGAGCGGCCGTTACCGGCGACGGTAATGGCAATCTTTATGCCCTTTTTGGCAACAGCAATAATTCGCTGCGAGTGTACGACACGAATACAGATAGTTGGACCAGCCAGGCCAGTTTAAGCGGCATTGATGATGGGGCCGCTCTGGTGTGGGCCAACAACGCCCTGTATGCTTTCAAAGGGGGCAGCAGCACAGACTTTTGCCGCTGGACATCTAATTCATGGAATTGCAATATTGCCGACTCGCCTTACGCCATTAGCTCTGGGTCGGCCATGTCTTGGGACGGCCGTTATTACATCTACGCCACACCCGGCGGCAACGGCCGTCAATTTATGCGCTACAACATTCCTTATGACGCCTGGGAAATCCTGGGCGACGGTAACAGCGCCACCCCTACGGATGATGATGTGCCTACGGCCGTGAATGCTGGCGGTAGTACAGCCCTCATCGGCAACGAACTGTATGCCGTGCCGGGCAATGATGTCGGCAGCCTGTATCGTTACGATCCGGTAGGCATCTATCAAGAACGGCTGACGGTTGATGATGTAGCCATCGTTGTCCCCAACAGTAGTAGTTCTGCCAGTTGGACTGATGCCACCATCCAAGAGACTTTTGACATCAGCACGGACAATGCCACACTCGTCGGCGGCAGCAGTACCAACTGGTCACCCGATTGGTCAAGCTACGGTATAGATACGACCAATACAGACCACACCAACGCCGCTTTCCTAGACAGCAGCCTGGATTTGTATCGTCTGACGGCCGGTTCTGTTATTACGGCCGGTTATCATACCTACCGGTCGGATGCCCTGGTGGGAACAAGTGGCCAAGAATTCAGCAGCATCCAGCAGGCGCTCAACAGCGGGGCCAACCAGATAACTGTCATGCCCGGTGTTTACCAGGAAGCGGTTGCTTTGCCCAGCGGTGTGGCGCTGGTAGGCGCGGGCGCTAATCGCACCATCATCACGCCGCCAGATAACAACCCGCCGGCTTCTCTGGTTCGGGCTGAAGGAGTTGTGGGGAGTGAATTCGGCCGCTTTACTGTGGCCGGCGGCGGCGCATTGGACGGTATCATCGTGGAAGATGGCAGCAGCGATGTCACTATCTCGCGCAATATTCTACGTGACAACATCAATGGGCTGCTGCTGGATGACAGCGCTACGGACGCCGAACTGGTCAACCTGACGGTGGTGGGGAATGAAAATGGGATTACGGCCGTGAACTGCGCCCCCCTAGACATACGCAACATCATCATCGCCTACAACAGCAGTACCGGTCTACAATTCGACGGCTCCGGAACCTGCCCTGGCTCTACCTATCTCCACAACTACAATCTCTACTGGGCCAACGGCACAGACATGAATCCGCTCACACCAGGCACGGCCGAAGAGTTCCTCGATCCATTGTTTACAGACAGCGCCGATCAAGATTACCGGGTGAAGGATGAGTCGCCCATCATTGACGCCGGCGACCCCGCCGACCCCACCCCGCCCGGCACCGGGAATCGGGTAGATGTTGGCTATCTGGAGCAGGGTTCGGCCGCTTTTTACGCCGACGATGATTATTGTGATTTGTGCGCTAACGATGGCCTGACCTGGGGTGTAGATGCCTTCGACGTTATTCAAGATGCTTTGGATGCGGCCGCGGCCGACCTGGCAGCTTTGGCTACCGATGATGTACAGTACAGTGTCGGTGTTGGGGCGGGCAATTATAATGAATCCGTTACTGTTTCTAGCTATATACAGTTGGTCGGTCATAGCGCCGAGGATACGTTTATTCTGGGTAACGGCGGCCCTGGCGTTACTTTCGATGGCGTTGTGCAGGCCGGGGTAAGCAGTTTCGACATTACGGGTCAGGGGACGCCGACCACAAGTGTCACTATCACTGGCGGTGCGAACAGCATCTCCATTACAGGCAATATCCTCAGCGGCAGTCGTGGTGTCTGGCTAGGCGGCCGTTCCACAGCCGACATCTCCTTCAATACCATCGTAAGCGGCACAACGGCCGTGTATGCGACCGATGCCAGTACTTGGGCCAACGTAGAAAACAACATCCTGAGTAATAACGCCAGCGGCCTGGAAACGGATGGCATCGCCCAACTATTCTCCGACTACAACTTACTCTTCAACAATACCGATTACACCAATGTCACGCCGGGCGACAATGACCTGACTGGCCAGAACCCACTTTTTGAAACAGGCTCCTTGCGCTTGCAAGCGGCTTCTCCGGCCGTAGACACCGCCTCGCCATTAGCCATTGTGCCCACCGGCGGCGGAGAACGGGCCGATATGGGCTACCGCGAATTGGCGGCCACGCCCATCACATTGTTCCTGGGTGATGATGGCGTTTCCACGGCCGTGGCTTACATCGGTGTGGAAGATGTGGAATATGGCATTGTGCCCGTCACTGTGCCTACCAGCACCGTCACCGCGACCATACCGCTAACATGGACGGCCGTAACGCTCAACAACCCCGGTGCAGCCCTCTCCTACTGGAACCTGGACTACACGCCAGCCAATGAACAACTTCACCGTCTTTATACTCGCGCCAATGACAGTGTGAACAATCAGGAAAGTGACAACACCGTCTGGTACGCAGGCGCCTTTGTGGTAGATGATACCGCCCCGCAAATCAGCCTGCTCTACCCGCCGGAAGGCGGCAGCGCCAGCGGCATATCCCCCGTTGAACTACGGGCCGAAGTCAGTGATTACGCTGCGGCCGAGTTTAGTGTTGAAGAAATTTACTTTGAAATTGACGGCCAGACAGTAACGGCCGCATGGGCAGCCGAACCGTGGACAGACGACGGCCAATCGGCCCGTGTGTTCCGCATCTGGACAACACTCAGTAACGGCTCCCATACCATCCGGGCTATTGCCGAAGACAAAGCCGGCAACATTAGCAGCAGCGCCAGCGGGACGTTCATCGTCACGGGCAGCAGCAGCGCCGACACAACCGCGCCCACGCTGGCGGTAACATCGCCGCTGGATGGAGATTTTGTGCAGCAAACGGCCGTGTTCAGCGGCACCGTGTCAGACAGTGGCAGCAGCGTGGCCTCTGTAGAAGTCAGTGTAGATGGGGGCGTCAGTTGGGAAGCGGCGGCCGTCAATGGTAGCAATTGGAGCCTGACCATCAGCTTCCCCGCAGACAGTGAATTTGTCAGTTACCCGGCCCAGGTACGAGCGGCCGATAAAGCGGGCAACAACACAATCGTCTACCGCATCATCACCATAGACAATCTACCGCCCACAGGTTTGCAGCCGGTCACCTTCAGCAGCGATCCGGGTACATATTTCAGCGGGCCAACTACATTAACCGTCACCTGGAACACGCCAGTTGATGGCAGCGGCGTGGCCAATGTTCTACTAGACAGTGACACACTTAGCGATACAGTGCCCAGCAGCGGCGTCTCCGGTAACAGCGCGGTCATTAACCTGAACGCCAACGATGATTGGTATGTACACATCGGGGCAGTGGATGCGGCCGACAATCTCAATTTTTATAATTTTGGCCCCTGGTATGTGGGCGCGGGTATCAACATAGATGGTTATTTGGACCTGGCTCATAATGAATGGCGCAGCAATGAACGGCTGGATGAGAACGAAAATTGTTTAAGCAATGGTTTGTTTGACACGCAAACCCTTTACACCACCTGGGACAATAATGCCGTTTATCTGGGCTGGCAAAATGCGTGGTGGGATTTAGATGGCACAATGTGGGCTTATCTGGACACGGCCGTTGGCGGCAGCAGCACGGCCATGAATGGCGACCCGCTCCCCTTTGCGGCCGACTACGCCATGATGGTAACTGGTACAGATGCGGCCGAGGGGCTGTTATGGGCGTACAATGGCACAAATTGGACATCTTCCGCGTTAACTTTTGCCCAGGGACAAACCGGCGACACCGAAGCCAAACTACCCATCACCGTTAGCGGCATTGCCACTTTGCGGCTGTTAGCTTTTGCCGAAGACGACGCCAACACCGCCTGGACTGTCTTCCCCACGACCAACTATCCACAACCTACCTGGCCTGATTATTACGAATGGATTGACCCGTCTACCATTGGCAATGTGAATGCCGGCCAACCGCAAGCCCCCTGCATCAACATGAGCCTGACCAGCCCCCAGCCAACACACGTCACGCAAGGGCCAAATGACAGCCTGAGCTATATTATGACCCTGCCCAATGCTGAAAGTGACCTGGTATCCGGTTTGGAAATCGCTCTGACAACAGACTCCCATTTAACCTTGCAAAGTGTGACTGGGGCTACCTGTTCGGCTAATTGCGGCAGCGGTCAGAATTGGATTTTGAGTGTGCCCGACTTAGCCCCCACAGCCACCCATTTTATCACCCTGACGGGTCAGTTAGCGGCTGATTTAACAAGCATAACGGCCGTAACCGGTACGGCCGACCTCTCCTGGAATAATACATTCGTTCACGCCGGCAGCTTTAGCCATCATATTGATGGCGATAAACCGGTAGTGGACATCTATATTCCCCCAGGGTTTGCTATTGCCGGTGGCTCACAGCAAATCTACGGTTGGGCCGATGATGGGCCGGGCAGCGGTATTGCCCAGGTAGAAATCCGCCAAGACGGTACAGATCCGTGGCTGACAGCCACGGGCAGCAATCTTTGGTCGGCAACCATTACACCGCCAACCCAAAGCAGTACCTGGCAAATTGAAGCCCGCGCCACCGACTGGCAGGGTCATGTAAGTGATGTGGTCACGGTGAACTTCTTCGTAGACTCTGTACCGCCGGTGATTACGCCCACCATTCCCTTAAGTGTGAAGGGAACCTATGCCTCTCTTACCGGACTGGCGTTTGATCCGTATCCGGTAAATTCGTTGGTTACGGCCGTAACCGTACAATTAGACAGCAGCGCCGCCAATTGGAACGCAGCCAATGTGTATACGCCTAAAACAGATGGTTCTCAAAGTTGGGCTTACGCCTGGCAACTGCCCCAAGAAGATGGCATTACCCACACGTTGCGGATCAGCGCTACGGATCAGGTTGGCAATTTCACCTTCACCAATTGGCAAGATGTGGTGGTAGACACCGTACCGCCTGTGTTAACAGCTACCCAGCAAATAACACAGGTTCTCATCAACAACAATAATCCCATCCTCAGCGGTTCGGTGACGGATGGGTATGGGGTGGCTCAACTGACGGCCTGGGTTTATTTGCCGGATGGTACGGCCGTACAAGAATCAATCACATTTGCCGGTACAAGCTGGGACTACATACCGACAATACCCATTTCGGGCACGTACAGTTTGTGGGTAATTGCCCAAGACCTGGCCGGGAATCAGACCGTTGTAGGGGATTTCTCGCTAATTGTGTATGACCTGGGTGGGGTGAGTATTGCCGACGTGATTGTAGATGAGTTGTCGCCTACGGCCGTGTTCACCGTTACCCTCCATCCGACCAGCATTGAAGATGTGATTATTGACTATACAACGGCGGATGGCACGGCCGTCGGCAGCAGCGATTACACACCCATTTCCGGTACACTTACCATCACGGCTGGTCAGAACAGTGGTTTCATCGTCGTGCCGCTTCTGGATGATGCCGTGGATGAAGCGGCCGAAACGTTTACAGTCACCTTGATCAGTTTGCAAAACAGCTCGCTCAGCGACGGCCAGGGGATAGGCACGATTGTGGATGATGATCATACGCCCATCAGTTTGGGCGATGTTTACACAGCTACAGAAGACATTCCACTCAACGTCACCTTACCCACCCTTTTGGACAATGATATTGACCAGGATGGCGATCCGATCACAGCCACCCTCGACAGCCAGCCGCTGTCTGGGACACTGGTTCTGAACGCCGCTGGCACGTTTGTATATACACCGACGCTCAACTTCTATGGCATAGACAGTTTCACTTACCGGGCGACTGATGGCTTCAACTATTCCCCGCCGGTAACGGTGACGCTAAACGTGACCCCGGTCAATGATCCACCTATCGCCGTGGATGACACCGTCTTTACCTACGCCGGGGTAGCGGTTACGACTGATGTGCTGGCTAACGACATCAATGTAGACGGAAATTTGGACACGTTCTTTGTGGAAAGCATCAGCCAACCGGTCAGTGGTACGGCTCAAATCAACCTGGACGCCACCGTTACTTATTCACCGGCGGCCGAATTCGACGGGCAAGATTATTTCCGGTATGTCGTCAGCGATGGGGTGTATACGGACACGGCCGTTATCACCATTACTGTCGCCCAAAACATCATTTTCTTACCGGTAATTCAAAATACCAATGCCATAATGACGGCCCCGGACTTGATCGTGGAAGATATTCAAGTAACGGCCGACAATGTACAGATTACGATCACCAACGTAGGCAACGGAGATGTCACCTCTGCTTTCTGGATCGATCTTTACATTAACCCGAACCCCGCGCCGACGGCCGTGAACCAGCTTTGGAATTATCTGGGTACAGAAGGGTTGGTTTGGGGTGTGATAGATGTTAGCAGTCTGACGGCCGGCGGGTCGCTTGTTTTGGATATGAAACATCCCAGTTATCGTCCTGGCAACAGCCAATTCAACGGTTTCTTTAGTGTCGGTATGGAAATTTATGTACAGGTAGACTCCGCTGCGGCCGATACGGATTACGGTGGGGTTTTGGAGAGCCACGAAATCCAGGGTGATCCTTATAACAACATCAGCCATCTCACGGTATCTACCTTGCAAACTTTGCCCACAAGCAATCAAACTCCAACCAGCAGCGCCAGCGATGAGGCGGTTATGGTTCATTTGCCGTTACGGCCGTAGGGACATAGTTACCTGAATCTTTTGAAAATCAATCGCAATAATTGACGCTCTCCCATCGGCATGGCATAATGCAACTATGTTCTTGCAATAAATTCCAGAGTAGTAAACATATTCCTTTGCTGTACCGGCAAGCTCCGGATGTTTGATGGCCTCATTTCATTTGTGCAAGCCAGAGAGATAATTTGCACAACGGCCGTTTCGATGGAGGAAAAAGTGGATCGAAGCGACACTTCTCAATTCCCAGTAGCGCCTGTCAATGGAGACACCCTGGTTGAATGGGGTGATCTGCAACCGAATCCTCGGTTTATCGGCCGTATCGCCGAACTCAATCAGCTTCACAATTTACTGCAGGAAAATCAAATAGTCGGGTTAACAGGTATGGGCGGTGCCGGCAAAACCCAACTGGCCCTGAAATACGCACTATCTCATAAAGCCGATTTTCCCGGCGGTATTTTTGGTATTGATGCGTCGCAGTCAATTTCTGAGGGTCTGGCGTTATTGGGTAAACAGCTGCGCCCAGATAAATCGTATGGAAGCTCTAAAGATTATGTTGGCATTGCCGAAAGCTATTTACAGCCCCACTCCCTTTTAATAGTAGATAATCTGGCAGATCCCGAGGAGTTGAATTTCCTACTTGGTCATGAACAAAATCCATCCAAGAGTATCGAAACACCATATAAAGTAATCTTTACCACACGCACATCCATACCCAAATCTGATAGTTTTGCAACCCGTAAGATCAGTAAAATGTCCAGGCCGGATGCGCTGGCACTGCTACTGCGTGCTCCCGAACGGAAACCTGTTCTCCAAGCTGGTAAAGATGATTCGGAATACAAACACGCCCAGGCTATTTGTGAACTATTAGGATATTTCCCTTTTGCAATCAAGATTGCGAGCGACCATCTGGGCGACTCTCCTCAGCGAACCATTCAAGCATATTTCAATGAACTGACGACAAAAGGAACATTGACAATCCTTCGAGATCCCGCCTTTACAATGTTGAGCAGTCAATGGAATCAAATTGTGGAGGAAGAGGGGCGGTTTCTGTTATGTGTTTCCGGTCATATGCGCCAACAACCGATTCCTATTCCCTTTCTCAGTCTACTCACAAGCATACCTTTAGAAGACGAAGTATTCTTTGGTTGCTCTCTGGAACAGCATTTGAATGCCATCCGGTCAAAATCCTTACTTGAGTCAGATGAAAATAAACCGGTAAAACTACATCCTTTGGTCAGTGAATTTACCAGAACTATCGTCGTTCTTGACGACTTGCAAGATTTCCTCAATGCTCGCTTCTCCAAAAACATCGTTGTAATAAGATTGCAGTTGGATCAGTCATCGTTAAACCTGTTAAAGGGTTTCATCGTAAGTTACTTTAATACAGATGAATTGAGTGAACTATGTTGGGAATTGTCTATTGACAAAGAAACATTGGCGGGCAACACTCTAACTGGAAAGACCATTGAACTCATTGATTTCTGTGGGCGGCGGGGATCTTTGGCAGATTTAGTTACGGCCGTGAAAACAAAAAGACTCGATGTTCCCTGGCCCGAACAAATTGATTTGCCAGACACCCAAAACCTGATTCAGTACACCAGTGACGAGATTAAAAAGCCTTTCTACCAGTTATTGGAAGAAAATGTGTTCAACAATTTAACCGCCGCCCAATCAGACCAGACAAAATTTGTAGAAAAGGCCACTTTAACCGCCTCATGTTTACCTTTATTAAGATGGGAAGCGCCTCGTCTACGGAAGCAAATCACTGATTGGCTGGCCCAATTTGTGTGTTCGCCTCAATTTTCGGAGCTGCCCCTGCCCCAGAAACGAAAGGCCGCCTTTGCCTTATTTAACCTGGGTTGGTTAGATACACCTGAAAACATATCTGCAGAGGATATGCTGGCTTATTTAGAGGTAATCGGCCGTTACTTAAATTCTGTAACCCAGCTTCAAAAACTTATTGAAGTCAGCAACTATTTCCTGTCCCAGAAACTTCTCCTTGACCAACACACGGCCTTTTTAACTTACAAAACAGTGTTCACGGCTCAAGTTTTCCAAAACATTGAAGAAGAAAAAGCGTTATTTGTCGCTACAATAAAAGAGTTTGATAGCGTATTTGATTCTATTTGCAATGTATCTAATTTGCATATCCGGGCGCGTTACTTCCTGACTCGGGCAAATCTTCTCAGTCTCGACGCGGATTTATTGGAGGAGCAGGAAAATTCTAAACTAGAAAAGATCCGAGATCTTCGCCGTCAGGCGGTCGAGAATTACTTGCAGGCCGGACTATGGGCTATCAAATTCAAAAGCGATCCGATTTTAATTGCCACGATCTTTACAGAGTTAAGTTATACCTATGCGCATCTTCAAAATTGGAGAACGGGGGAAAAATATTATCATAAAGCCATGACTCAATTGGAGCGCAGCCAACTGCGCTCAACCGATATAGAGGCATTTACCAACATTTACACGCTTGTTTTGCAGAATGCCAGCCTGGTTCACTATATGCAAGGCGAAGTATATTTGGAACTTCAAGAATTTGCGGTCGCTTTCAAGGCATTTATGGACGCATATGATCTATCCAGACAACAAATTAAGGAATTAGAACGCATCTCACCTGATTCGGCCGCCTTTGCTCTTGCTCAATCTAATGCAGGTGATTATTTAATTGAAGCTAAAAAATGCGGGAGATTACCGGAGGGAAAATCGCGGGCACGCAATCATTACCAACAGGCAATTTTCCTGTCTAAACGTCTCGGCTTGAAGGATTTACAAGAGTGGAACCAACAAGCATTAGATGAAATCTCTAATTAGCTTTTATAAGCTGTGGGTCACGGTCGTGAATAAAATTCTGTAACACAAATATCCGGTTTGCGTATCGAACTAGAAATTCGATTTACGGAAAAATATTCTAATCTCGATCATCTCAAGAGGTAATGAACATGAGACGCTTTTTCTCAATGACTCTCCCTAGTACGGTTGCGTTGGTATTCATCTACCTGCTGTTATCTTTCTTGCATGTTAGCCTGGTTGCAGCAGCAGACGATCAAGGTGAGACAACGATCAACTTTCCAGAGAACATAGCTGCCAATCTGATTACCGTCACCAGTACGGCCGACAATGGTTTAGGTACGTTGCGAACGGCAATGAATAATGCAAACAGTATGGGAACTGTTACGATTACCTTTGATACGGCCGTTTTCCCCCCCGCCACACCGACTACTATCACCTTAAACGCTGTGCTGCCATCTCTTATCACCGATAACATTACCATAGATGCCAGCAACGCTGGCGTCATTTTAGATGGGGGAGCCATTGGCGCCGGCGCCGATGGGTTCATTATCCAAGCCGATTCCACGGTTATCCGGGGCTTAACAATCCAGAATTTTAGCAGCAGTGGCATTTTTATAGACGCCGGCGCGGCCAACAATATCATCGGCGGCGATCATACCCTGGGCAGCAACCAACCTTTAGGGCGTGGTCAAGGGAACATTATCATCAACAATGCCTTTAATGGTGTCGAGATTCGAGGTGACAACAATTTTATACGCGGCAATCTCATCGGCGTGGAACGCATGGGCACATGGCCAGCAGCCAACAATAAAAATGGGATAGCCATCTGGCAAGGAGCAACCAATAATACGATTGGGGGCACACTTTCAGGCTATCGCAATGTGATTGGTGGCAATGGTGAAAACGGAGTTTGGATTGGTGGAAGCGGCACAAACAATAATCAGGTCATCGGTAATTATTTAGGAACCCGCGTCACCGGTATGACACCGGTATCGAATGTGTTGGCCGGGGTTGCTATACAAAGTGGCGCCCAAAATAATCGTATTGGCGATACCAGCGCGGGAGCCGGTAATTTGATCAGCGGGAATCTGGGCAACGGTGTTTTTATTGGCGACCCAACCACGAGTGGGAATTGGGTGTTGGGCAATATTATCGGACCAAATACAGTAATTACGGACAGTATCAGTCAAGACCAGGGTCTCAATGGTATTGAAATTAACGATGCCGGGGGAAATTTTATAGGAGATGGAACGGTTAACGGCCGTAACATCATCAGCGGCAACCGTTTCGATGGTATTGCCCTCACCGACAGTAGCGCGATGAGCAATACCATTCAAGGAAACTATATCGGTACAGATAATTCTGGCACACTGCCAATTTCCAATCTACTGCACGGTATTGAAATACGACAGGGAGCTAACAACAATCTCATTGGCGGCAATCGAGCCTCCGGCGCCGGAAATTTATTAAGCGGCAATGGCAACCACGGGCTGGTTATTAATGGCGCTGACGACAATATTGTGGCTGGAAACATTATTGGCGCCGATGTTACCGGTTCCTTCTCCCTTGGCAACCAACCCAATGGGGGTATGGACATTACCAACGCAGATGGCAACATTATTGGCGGTCTGGCAGCCGATGAAGGCAATCTCATAAGCGGCAATCAACGGGATGGCATCGCTTTGTTTGGCAACGTCAATAGCACTCAAATTTTAAGCAATCGCATCGGCATCAGCTTACAAAACAATAACCCATTGCCAAATACAAAACTTACCAACGGGCAGGGGGGGCAGGGCATTATCAACAGTTCCTCCGTTTTCAACACCCTTATTCAAGGAAATGTCATCGCCTACAATCAAGGGCCAGGCATCGAAATCAACGGCTGCAACGGTAACACTGTTACCAAAAACGCGATCTTCGGCCATGAGCCAGACTCCGGCATTAAAACCATATGCTCCCATTCAGTATCGTTAACAGCCCTTTCCACGACTGTCATTACGGGCACAACCAACGCCAATGCCACTGTGGAAATCTTTTCTGATGATGAAGATGAAGGTCGCCTATACGAGGGCACGGTTATTGCTGACGGCAGTGGGCATTTCACATTTACAAAACCGGGTGGCTTTACCGCCCAAAATCTAACAGCCACCAGCATAGATTTGAGCGCCAATACCTCCAGATTTTCTACTCCACTACATCTCCGGTGGACACTCCTGCTTTATCTGAATGGTGATAACGATCTTGAAGAGTTTATGCAAAACACACAAAACAGCCTGGCTCTAGTTAGCCCCAATAAACATACGAATTTAATTGTTCTGCTTGACCAACACGGAGATCATAATACAGAATTATACGACTTAACCTATGGTCTTACTGCAACTTTACCTTTAACAACGACAATTTTGCCAATAACGTCTACTGGCGGATTAACGGATGAATTGAATATGGGAGATGGGCAGACGTTGGTAAATTTTGTTAATTGGGGCCGCAACCGTTATCCGGTCAGTTATACGATGCTCTCCATTGTGGATCATGGCGGCGGGTGGGCGCCAAGCAATAATCTTTCCAACACCATCGGTACGCTTTTCCCGCGTAAGCGTAGGGGCTGGCTGGCTGGCGGCAGTGGGCTAAGTTGGGATGAAACAACACACGTGACAACAACCATTGGCCTGACAAACAGTATTGTTGTCACTGATTTTGATTACCTGGATAGTATAGAAATCCGACAGTCAATGTCTTCAATTGAAGTGGGTAATGGCCCATTAGATGTACTATTTTATGATGTTTGCCTAATGGGGATGTTGGAGGTTGCTTATCAAATCCAGGATCATGCCGATTACTTTGTCTCTTCCCAAAATATTGGCTGGGCGCCTTTGGGTGAGGACAATCGTTATAATCGGTTGCTGTCTACTATGCCGCCAAATGCCACGCCCAGGGATATGGCTTCTCACATGGTTAATAGTTATGCGGCCGCTATGCCGCCAAACGGACATCCTTTTACCGTTTCGGCCATTGATCTGGCACAGCTACCGGGATTAACCACGGCCGTTTCCAACTTAGGCAACTCGATTAGCGCCACTTTATCTGTGCCCACCCAAATGGCCTTATTACAAAACATATACAGCAATACGCAAAAGGTGGATTACGACAGCGATTTCAAGATAGAACCCACCCAAGAAGGATTTGTAGATTTATATGATTTGGCGCTGAATTTAACTCAGCAACATACAAACACGGCCGTTATAGCCGCTGCCCAAATAGTCTCCACAACCACCGCCGCAGCCATCGTTGCCGAAGCTCACTACAGCGGCAGTCCCTGGTTTGACGCCAGTCTATATTGGGATTTAGATGATGTTTCTGGGCTTTCCATCTTCCTACCATTAGGAGAAGATTTGGAGTATAACATTTTTATTACCGAAACGTCCTCAATTTCACCGGCGCTTACCATTACACGGCCGTTACGTCTGCGAGATTTGTACACCGCTAACGAACTCCAATTTGTAGCGGACACATCTGGATGGGCCTCATTCATAGATACTCATTATGAAGTATTGGCTACACCTGTACCCACCAATACGCCAAATGGCCCTGTAGATGGTCTACAAGCGCCAGACTTTCTACCGCCAACCACAACCATTGCCTTTTCCGGGCCATCCACAGCCGGCGCAGTCATTACAATTACCTGGGTCACGACCGACACCCAAACCGGCGTTTACAGTACCACATTATGGCACAAACTCAATAACGATGATTGGGTCAATCCGCACCCCACCCAAACAACGCTATCCGGTGTTTTTACGGCTACATTGGGCTGCGGTATCAATCGTTTTTCAGTCCGGGCGACTGATGTAGCCGGCAATGTAGAACCATTTGACAATAATCATTTGAATTCAACAACCTTTAGTACAACAGTCTCTGGTTTGTCGCTTCAACATACCAACCCGGTCTTCGTGGGTGACAATGTTTTGTTTACAGCTACAGTATCAAATGGTTGTGATGTGTCCTATTTGTGGCAGTTTAGCGAAGGAATTACCGTAACGGCCGATGTTACTATCACCCGCCAATATACACAAACAGGCAATTATACAATCACCGTTACCGCTCAAAATCCAGCTAACAGCATCACCACATTTTCCTCTCTCACAGTCCTGGAAGCCCAAATTCAAGGTCTAACCGCAACAAACGACAGCCCGACCGCACTCGGTAATATGACAACGCTTACGGCCGTCATCACCAATGGCAGTCACGTCACTTACACCTGGAACTTTGGCGATGGGCAAATGGGTAACGGTCAGGTTGTCACACACCCATACAATGCTCCAGGTACGTATACTGCCACAGTCACGGCCGTAAACGCCGTCAGCGCCATTTCCG
>JAAEOP010000765.1 GCA_024223125.1 Chloroflexota bacterium | reverse complement strand
AGAAGTCTGCGCGGCCCGCAAGGCCAACCCTGCCGCCACACTACCAAAGGTATCGGAATGTACCAATTCGGCCGCTGCAAAACGCCGCTGCAAAATATTCTGGAACACAGGAATTAAGGATGATCCTCCGGTTGTGACCACCACATCTATCTGGTCGGCCGTCAGAGAAGCTTTTCGCAGGGTCTCATCAACGCCCAACTGCACGGCCGCAATTTCGGCTACAATCATTGCCTGAAATTCCCGGCGGGTCAGGCTCACAGCCAGGTCAATCTCTTCTTGCTGCATTTGCAGGTACGCTTCTTCCTGGTTAGTAAGCTGTCTTTTGGTTCGTTCAATTTCCTCAAAAAGGGGAAAGCCATAATTTTTTCTGGCCAGACATTCCAAAGCAGCAAAAGCGGCCGCATTATTGCCATTGACCCGCGCTTTACGAATGATGGAAATATTTTCGGTTTTGGAAAGTTCAGGAATCGTCTGCCAACGATCCAGCCTGCCGCTAAGATGGGCTGGAAAAGGATGACCCTGTTGGTCTATGCTGCTGGCGGCGCCAAAATATTGCCCTACACGGCCGCGCATGATAGCGCTGTCCAAATCATCCCCGCCTACCAAAACACCTTGTGTAGCTAGAATGTGGGTGTCAGCATGGCCGTTGGCTCGTTCATTCACCCGCATCACTGTCAGGTCCAACGTTCCCCCGCCAAAATCAAAAACCAACAGAGTTTGGGGTGAATAAATGTGCTGGGTGTAAAAGAGAGCAGCGGCTACAGGCTCTTTTTCAAACTGAATTTGTTCAAAGCCAGCCAACTGCGCCGCTTCCCGCAGCCGGGTCTCTGCAAAGCTATCCGTTTCCGCAGTTGAGGAAAATTTGACAGGGCGGCCTAAGGTAACGGCCGTGACGGCCGTGCCCAACTGTTGTTCTGCTTTCTCCCTAACATGCCGCAAAAGAATACCTATCAGTTCAGGCAGCGTATAATAGCGATCATAGATACTCGTCCCCGTATAGTCGGGGTCGCGCAGCCCGGTTTTGATAGATTGCAGCAGCCTTCCGGGAGCGCCGACATCTTCTTCAATAGTCACATCATACACAATAACGATGGGACCATCAGGCTCAGTAGGATGACGGCTGATACGCGACACCGTGTTTTCAATCGTACCCACTACTTTTTCTTCCAGCCTGGCAATGCGGCCTGTGTTATCATGCAAATAGGTTTGGACCGCATTGATGCCCAAAATCGTCTCTTGCTGCCGGGTCATATAAATCATCGAACGCAGCAAATAGGAGTCTTTGTTGGCCGGGTCGAGGGGGATGAATTGTAAGTCACGGCCGTTAAACAATGCTGCTGTTGTATTTGTTGTGCCAAAATCAATACCAATATGCATCTCTAATTTCAAACCTAACACCTAGACATCCGATTTCTTGAAGAAATCGGATGTCTAATATCGTTCATCTAACAGATCACAGAAGAATAGAATAGAACAGTTCAACCGGCAAGAAAACACCCTTTTTGTCCGGTTTCTTTCATAATAAAGTGTGGTACAATCGGCATTGTCAGTTAGCCATAAATCGCTAACAAACAATTAAATTCGTTTCATTTGACTTTTTCCACGATGGCTTCACCAGTAATAAACTACTGCCTTCTATGGAATACCCACCCGAAGATGTGGTACGGGCAACCCTTGACCAGGTAGCCTTTGATGCCGGGGTGATGCAAACGGCCGCAGCCCAACGCCAACAATCCTCCCACAGCCCCCATTTGTATTTTGCAAGATTTAGGCAATGGGGATGGTAGTTACCCCTAAACAAAAAAGTAATTGAGATATTGAAAATGACTCAATATCTCAATTACTCAACACCTTCATCACCACACCCATGCGTAGAAAGCTGCACACGCAAGGAATTGGATAACTCGTCAAGCTGCAATTCTACGGCCAAATCTAATGCCTGCCGCCAATAGTTACAGGCCATCGTCCTTTCTCCAGAAAACCCTCTCAAATCGCCCAACCCGTATACAGACGCTGACATATTTAATTCCTACCCGGCGGCCCCAGCTGCAAACGTTGACGTACCTTTTGCGGCTCCTCCATCAAGTCCCACAACGCTTCAATCCACCAGGTTGCCCCAGCTTCGACCCAGGGAGCAACGATACTGACCGCTTCATCGAAATTATCGCCGGGCGTCTTCCCTTCCACGATGATGTCAAACGGCGTCGTCTGCGGCCGATTGGCAACAATATACGTTTTCATCTCCGCGATATGGGCTGGCGTCATTTTGATGTGGCCGGTGGCATCCATCACATTAGGCAGCAGGCCATCATGTTGCATAGCTCGCCGCATAGATTTGGGACGCGGCCAAGCGCCGACCACCCAAATGGGAATGCGCGGCTGCTGTACCGGGGGCGGTGGCGGCAAAAATTCGCAGGGTTCAATCTGGTAATGTTGACCCTGGTAAGCAAAGGGTTGGCCGTGCCATAAACCGGTGAGAATATCCAACCCCTCGTCCAGCAGTTCGGACCGGGTCTTGCGGTCGGTCACTTCGCCAAACAGTTCAAAACCGGTATCCACCGCTCCTAAACCGACTGATAGAATGAGACGGCCGTCAGACAAATTATCTACGGCCGCTGTTTCGCTGGCTAACTTCCATGGCCGCATCCTGGAAAGCGGCGTCAACAATGTGCCCAGTTTTATGCATTTTGTTCGCATGGCGGCCGCTGTTAGCAAAACCCAGGCATCAATCCCCCAAACTGGCTCCCAGACAAAAAAACCATCCCAACCGGCTTGCTCGGCTTCATAGGCCAGTTCGGCCGCGGCGCGAGCGTCTCCATAAGGAAACACAAATCCATATTTCAATTCGCTCATCTTTTCACCTCATCATGCGGCGACTGTGTCAGACTCCGATATGATAATTTCTGATTTGTGACCATGATGGTGATGGTTGTGTTGCCTGGTTGGGAGACGGCCGTACCGCTTTTTGCCAGATGTTGGGCCAGATCATCAATGGCGTGTTGTCGCCGTCCTTCCATTTTGTCGAGATGTCTCAGAACAACCCGACCCTGCCGGTCGGCCCTTCATCATATTCCACCACTCCAATTTCCAGCCCCGGAAACTCAAAATTGAGGGCTGTCCCGGAAAAGAGGTCTTGACTACAAGTTGGGTATTATCGTTGGTAATCATGATCAATCACACTTGGCGGATAGGCGGCCGCAGAATTGTTTTCAACTTCGCGGCCGCCACTCTGCGTGTGAAGACTCAGGTGTGCAACAAAAAAAGATTTCCGTATAAAATTCTACCGCTCGTTCCAGATCACTCACATAAATCGTTATCATTTACAAATGAGAAATCATTGGTCGTCTCCGTATCTATCATTTTCTCAAAAAGCACCCCATCTTCCTCTTTGCGGCCGACAATCTCATAGCCCATCTTCCGGTAAAAAGCGTGATTGCGTTTGTTCCATTCGGGTGTGCCGAGTCGCCAATGCCGGGCCTGAGGGTAAGCCCGTTCCAACTGGAGCATTACCTGACTGCCAATGCCCTTGTTCTGGTAATCGGGATGGATGAAAATGCGCCCCAACACAATTAGCCCCTTCCCCTGGTCAAAGATAATTGCCCCGCCAATAATCCGACCTCGGTTTTGATCCCCCTCGTCTACAATCTTGAAATAATCACCGGCCTGCATCATCTTCGCCTGCCACTTGTCTGACCTGCACCCAGGCGGGCCACCTTTGGCCGGCGCGCCATAGTTCACATCATCAGCAAACGCTTTCCAGGAGACTAACGCCAGCGCTTTAGCATCTTCCGGGCGGGCACATTCCAATTTGAAGGAGATGCCGCTGGCAGTTTTGCCTGTTCGAGATTGAAAGGGTGCGGGGGACACGGCCATTGCCACACCACTTCCCCGCCAGCCAACATCATCCTTCATTTGCAGTGCCTCATTTTCACCACACAGCGCCTGTAATACAGCCAGATTCTCATCCGGGTCTTGCAGCAATTCTGCCATCTGATCCAACAAACGGCCTTGCGATTTTGTCAAATCTTTGGTCTTCACCCGAAACAGCGGCGGCCCTTGCCAATAAGTCGGCTCCACTCCCAGGCAGCAAGCAAAGTCATGAAACAAATTGCGGCGGATCGGCTCCCAACCCCACCAACGGCCGATACCATACAGGCTGGGGTAAGTCAATCCCTTCCGTGCTGCCAACCACACATCACCGGCCAGCTTAAACTCTGGGCGGGGGAAATCCACCATCATCGTATCTGAATCTACAAACAGCCAACGGCCGTCACCTTCATGCCACACCTCACAAATCCAATGGTTAATATACTTCCCTGGCCGATCTGACAAATAGCCAGCAAACCCTACACGCACTCGTGTCGGCCGGCCGCGAAATTTCAAAATGGAAGCCAACAAAATGGCATGGTAACGACAGGAAACGATCAAGCGCTGGCGGGGTATGCGTCTCATCGTCAGGCCCGCCGGGTTGCGCCGTTGCAAGACAGCCAACATTTGTTGTACAGACACAAAGCGGGCATCTTCCTCTTTTACACCACGCGGCAGTTGTTTACGATATTCGGCCCGCTGGCTGGGATGGATAAGCTGTCGCTTGATGAGCTGGCACAGTTCAGTCAGCGATTCAGGCAAATCCGTATACAAATGTGCCAATTCGCCGGGGTCACTGTTTGGACCCAATTGTTGGTAAAAATCGTGTCTGTTCACGCTGTCACTAAATCCCTCTTGAACTGTACAATTTTGTCGCGCAGTTTAGCCGCCTTCTCGAATTCCAGATTACGAGCGGCCGTTTGCATGTCATCTTCCAACTCATCCAGGTGAGCTAATAGATCATCGGGTTGGTAAATAGGGGTGGGTTCGGCAACCCCTACACTGAGTGTAGCCGAAGCGGCCGTATTTCCCTCACCATTTTTCTCCCGTGGCAGCATCTCCGCCTGCGCCTTGATAATTGTTTGTGGGGTCATGTTGTGGTTTTCATTATACGCCTGTTGGATGGCGCGGCGGCGGTTCGTTTCTTCGATGGCCCGCTGCATGGAATTGGTTACCCGGCCAGCATACATAATCACTTGTCCGGCCGCATGACGAGCCGCCCGACCAATCGTCTGAATCAGCGCCGTTTCTGAGCGCAGAAACCCCTCCTTGTCCGCATCCAAAATCACCACCAAAGATACTTCCGGCAAATCCAACCCTTCGCGCAACAAATTGATTCCCACGACGGCATCGTATACCCCGGCACGTAAATCCTGCAAAATTTCCACCCGCTCAAACGTGTTTATTTCACTGTGCAAATAATGCACATTTAATCCCATCTCCTGCAAATACGTAGCCAAATCTTCGGCCATGCGTTTGGTCAAAGTGGTAATTAGCGCCCGTTGACCACGATCAATACGCTGCTTCACTTCAAACAGCAAATCATCTACCTGTCCTTTACTCGGCCGTACTGTTACTTCCGGATCAAGCAAGCCGGTCGGCCGTATGATTTGCTGT
The DNA here is from genome assembly GCA_024223125.1 of Chloroflexota bacterium. The sequence continues at coordinate 14,928 of JAAEOP010000765.1, read as the reverse complement.
ACTGTATTCTGGGAAAGTGTCTGTTCATACGGGCCAGGCGTGGCCGTCGTATGGATCACCTGGAAGATACGATCTTCCCATTCCTCAAAAGTCAGGGGGCGATTGTCCAACGCCGAGGGCAAACGGAAACCATAATCTACCAACGTTTGTTTGCGGTGCCGGTCGCCACGGTACATGGCTCGAATCTGGGGAATGGTCATGTGGCTTTCATCCACTACCATCAGGAAATCATCGGGGAAATAGTCGAGTAGTGTCCAGGGAGGAGCGCCCGACGGCCGTTGGTAAAAGTGGCTGGTATAGTTTTCAGAACCGGAACAGTAGCCCAATTCGCGCAGCATTTCGATGTCATAACGGGTGCGTTGTTCCAATCGCTGCGCTTCCAGAAGTTTATTATGGGCCACCAATTCATCCAGGTGATCTTCCAGTTCAGCTTTGATGCTGGTAATGGCAATCTCGACGTCATCTTCGGCCGTTACAAAATGTTTGGCCGGATGGATAATCAACTGGCTCAATTCGGCCAGCAGTTCCCCTGTCAGCGGATCAATTTCGGTGATGCGCTCCACCTCATCCCCCCAAAACTCAACCCGGTAAGCAGATTCAGTATACGACGGCCGTAGCTCCAACACATCCCCCCGCACCCGAAACGAGCCAATCTTAAAGTCCAGATCATTCCGTTCGTAACGAATGCCAATCAGGTGACGCAATGTCTTGTTGCGCTGCTTCACCTGCCCCACCTTAAACTCAACCCGCGCCTGATTATATTTTATCGGGTCGCCTAAAGAGTAGATAGCGCTGACACTGGCGACCACAATTACATCCCGCCGGGTGGCTAACGCCTGGGTGGCCGCCAACCGCATCATCTCAATCTCCATATTGATGTCGGTCGTCTTTTCGATGTACGTATCCGTGCGGGGCACATACGCTTCCGGCTGGTAATAATCGTAATAGCTGACGTAATAACTAACAGCGTTATGGGGAAAAAACTGTTTGAATTCGCTGTACAACTGTGCCGCCAGGGTTTTATTGTGGACGAATATGAGTGTCGGCCGTTGTACCTGCTGAATCACATTGGCAATAGTGAAAGTTTTCCCCGTACCCGTGGCGCCCAACAAAACTTGTTGACGCAAATCATCATTTATCCCCCCAACCAATTCTCTAATGGCTTGAGGCTGATCACCGGTCGGTTGGTAGGCAGCAGTAAGTTGAAAGTCAGGCATAATAATCTCCTCAGATTTCATAAACTTGGAAACTCTACGTTTCCGGGATAATGAAAAGATAACGTAACTGTACAGGTGCGACGCACTTTTCCCAGAGTAATGTCAATGCCGCTGCTCTTTGCAAGTGCGTCGCACCTCTGGAAGCTGAATAGTTACAAGATAACAACCATACCTGACGCCTTTTGTCAGGAATACATTTGAGATTGGCGACTAATAGTCACTCAAAACATCGCCGGTCTAAACTGAGGAACGGTGAATTTTCAAGTTAGGCTTTTTCAAAAATTAAATGATCCTACCCGTTTTGAAAAAGCCTCTAGCCAATTCCCGAAATAGCATCAATTCGGGATCATTATTTTCTGGAATTGGCCTTAAGCGCAGAAATCCGATTTCTCGGAGAAATCGGATTTCTGCATGGTTCATTTTTAACAAGATGATCTTTACAATTTGATGTAGATTGGAAATCTACATCTGATACACAAAGTGCGTCAAAAACGCAATGAAAAACCGGGCTTGAGCGCTTTCTAACCCGTTTTCAGCGGATTTCTTGTCTCAGACGTACATTTGCAATGCACGACAATGGCTTACAAAACTTGCCCTAATCCAAGCAAAATATCAAAAACCAGAGCAGTGATGACCATTTGTTTTAGAAGGGGATTGATAGCTAGAGGATCGGTAGTGCGAGAGACGGCCGTTCCATTCCGCAGCAATAATGGAGCCGCCAACACAAACAAAAATTGCCAGGGAGATTGGTACAGCAGGGCCACATATAAACCGGCCAACACAAAAGCCATAATCAGCAAACAGTAATGATAAATCCGCGCCCGTTCTGGCCCCAGCCGCACCGGAATCGTAATTTTACCCGCTTGCTTATCCGATTTAATATCGCGGATATTGTTTACATTCAACACAGCAACAGCCAGCAACCCGGCGCTGCTGGCCGGTAAAAATAGTTCCCATACAATTGATTGGGCTTGCAAAAAATATGTGCCCAACACTCCCACCCAGCCAAAAAAAATCAACACAAACAAATCACCCAACCCAGCGTAACCATAAGGGTTTTTGCCGGCGGTATAATTAACGGCCGCCCAAATAGCCCCGGCCCCCAACAGCAAAAAGAGCAGTAGTAACGGCAAAGCTTCCACGCCTAAAGCGACAATGATTAACGCTAGCCCGGACACGGTCGCTAATACCCCCGACACAATCATCGCCCGGCGCATCTCAACGGCCGAGAGTGTCCCAGATTGCACCGCTCGCCTTGGCCCGACTCGTTCCACATGGTCCGCGCCATGAACAGAATCCCCATAATCATTGGCAAAGTTGGAAAGGATTTGGAGGAGGATGGCCGTCAGCACACACAACCCCACAATCAAGCTATTAAACACGCCAGCGGCCTCAGCCAAAAATGCGCCCAACACAATACAAGCCAACGCCAACGGCAATGTTCGCAGCCGCATGGCGCTAATCCAACCTTTCGTTTTAGAAACCGAGTTTGTTTGCGTCATAGCGGCACATTATAACTTGCCCCTCGCTGCTTGCCACCCCCATATTCTGTGCTATCTTTCTCCACATAAAGACCAGACTGACGGGTCGGTTTGGTATGCAAACTGTTAGTTTGCGTCGAACAAACTAACAGTTTGTTCGACAGTTAACCAAGGATTAACATGAAAGACGAAACCAAAACAACTCGCAATCCAGAAGTAACTAAATCCCGCATTTTGGATGCCGCGCTGGATATTTTTGCCAGTAAAGGTTTTTACGACACCCGGCTAGATGAAATTGTCACCAAATCTCACACTTCTAAAGGGGCCATTTACTTCCACTTCCCCAACAAGGAACGGCTGTTTCTGGCCCTGGTAGATCAATTTGCCGATTTGCTGGAACGACGGGTAACAGAAGCAATCGAACCAGAAGAGAAAGGGATTGCTCGCGTGCGGATCGCCCTGGAAACGACGCTGGCAACCTTTGGCAAATACCGGCGGCCGGCCAAACTGCTGTTGGTGCAGGCTGTTGGTTTAGGCGCTCCCTTTGAAAACAAACGCAACGAAATCAACGACCGTTTTGCCCGCCTCATTGAAACGTACCTGATCGAAGCGATTGAAGTAGGAGATATTGAACCGGTGGATACCGAAGTCGTTTCCTATGCCTGGATGGGGGCCATTTATGGTGTCATCATCCGCTGGGTGTACACCGGCGAGCCAGAACCACCGCGCATTTTAGAAACGCTGCTGCCGATGCTGCTGCGAAGTGTGGGGTTTGATGATGGGAATTAGAGATCAGAGATTGGAGATTGAGAGATTGAGAGATTGGGAGATTGAATCGCCAATTGTCAATCGTCAATCTCAGCTTATTAGCACGACGATTCCTGCGCCGGGATTAACTCCGGAACAGCTTTTGGCTCATGCAGATGGTCAGGAGCGTTTTTATTGGCAGGCGGCACAGGGAACGGCCGCATTTGCCGGGTTTGGCGCAGCGGCCGATTTACGAGCCTGGGGATCAACCCGATTTGAGTCTATTCAAAAGCAGGCTAGGCAGTTGTTTGCAGAGGCCATTGTAGAAGATGCCGGGCAGCCATTGGCCGCGCCGCGTCTGTTTGGTGGCTTTTCGTTTCGGGATGATTTTACGCCGGATAATACGTGGGCGGTCTTTCATCCGGCGCAGTTTATTTTGCCCCATTACCAGCTTGTGCAAACGGCCGGAGAAAGCTGGCTAACAATCAATGCCACCATCCCGCCAGAGGAAGAACCCCAAACAATTTTGTCTGAACTGCGATCCGCTTTACAAGCCCGTTACACTCTCTTGCAAACCCAACAGACAACAGTCACTTCGGAAGTGACTGTCACCTCCCTTAATTACCCCATGCCCTATGAAACGTGGCGGGAGATGATTGGGCAGGCTACCGGGAAAATGCGTACCGGGGAGCTGAATAAAGTGGTGTTGTCGCGAGTGTGTGAAATTCGGTTCAACGGTCGTACCCCCATCACCGCCGCCCTGCATACCCTCAACCAATCTTACCCGGACTGTTACCGCTTTTTGTTTGAACCCCGGCCCAACCACGCTTTTTATGGAGCGACACCGGAACTGCTGGCTCAAGTACACGGCCGTGATCTCATCACCATGGGGCTGGCTGGTTCCATCCGCCGCGGTAAAACGGCACAGGAAGATGAGGCGCTGGGACGAGAACTATTGACCAGCCAAAAAGATTTGTATGAACATGCCATCGTCGTCCAGGCTATCCGACAGCGGCTGAAGCCGTTACTGTCTGAATTGATGCTGCCAGACCAGCCCGACCTGTTGCGTTTGGGTTATATTCAACATTTGCATACGCCTGTACACGGCCGTTTACACACTCCAACCGGCATCCTACCCATCGTCAAAATCCTCCACCCTACCCCCGCTTTAGGAGGCGCTCCCCGGCCGTTAGCCATGCAATTCATCCGCGAAGCCGAGCCAGTTCCCCGTGGCTGGTATGCCGCTCCCGTTGGTTGGTTAGACCATCATTTGGATGGCGCATTCGGGGTGGCAATTCGTTCGGCCGTCGCCCAGGATCACCGTGTCTGGCTGCACGCCGGTGGCGGCATTGTCGCCGCCTCTGAACCGCAAAAAGAGTGGGAGGAAACGCAGTTGAAGTTTAAGCCGATGTTGCAGACGTTGGGGATTGATGGGTAAATGGGATTAGAGATTGGGTCGCTTTGGGCGTGGTTTGATGGTGGATACGGCCGTCGCCTTCTTTACGACGTCGGCCGGTTGGATTGCTTTAGCTAATGGTCATGTTGGGACAAGATGACCGGAATTAGGATTCTACGCCAGGCAAAAGTTTTGGCCGACCTTCCCGCCCCTACCCTGAATAAATTAATGGAAGATACGATGCCACAGATTTGTTTGCAGGATATTTTCGGGGTCGCAGCGTTGTTTCAAGGTGTGGAATTGGGCAATCGTCTCTTGGCCTAGGTAGGCCAACGCCACTTCTGGGCGGGCAACACTGTCTTTAGCAAAGTAGAAACGGCCGTTATTCTTCAGCACAATTTCATCCATCTCCCGTGTCAATTGCACCATTTTTTCCCGATTCCGATCTGTTATTCTAAAGTCCATGGCCAGCGAATAGCCATCTAAGCCATAACTGATTAAAAACGGGTCAGGCCGATACCGTTTCAGGACAGAAAGATAGTTGGGCAATCCGCGACGTTGCCCTAATTTCAGAATGTCGGCAAACGCTTTTTCGGCATTTTCCAGCGGAATAAAGGGTTGGTATTGAATTAGCCCCCCTTTGCCAAATGGTTTTTGCCAATCCAGCGAATCCAGCAAAAAATGGAACACACCATGTGTCTGACGAATTTTCAGATGGCCTTTCCGTTTAGCGGCATAATATTTACCCATGTTGACAAAGCGCAAACCGAGGTTGTTCCAAAACGGCCGTTGCAAACGCCACAGAGCCGAGCGCGGAAAAAATCCCATCACATCGGGAGGAACATGTTGATTTTCAAGTTTCAAGGTCTGGTGGGGATGAGGATCTTCACCGGGGCGCAAATAATGGCCGCGATGAATTTCGCTGCGCCCTAATTTCCGTCCACCGCTAAAGGCATCCAGCCAAGCCACCAGATAATCGGAATTATGAAGATGCTCCTCAAAATAGAGCATTGTCTCCTGAAGGTTTGACTTTACTAGCCCTTCCACATTTAACAGACCGGAATAAACTCGTTTTAAACGCATGGTGATGGAGGTAAAACAACCCAGCATCCCAAAGCCGCCAATGGCAGCAAAAAAGATGTCCTGATTTTTCTTGCGGCTGCAAGTAATGATTTCACCGGCAGGCAGTAGCAGGTCAAACGCTTCGATATGGTCACCGAAGACGCCCTCCTTCCAGGCGTTTTTGCCATGGACATTCATTGCTGCCGCGCCACCGACTGTTACTTTCATGGTTCCTGTGGCTACCGGCAGCCACCAGCCATCCTCAACGGTGTATTCCCATAATCGCTGTAAGGTGACGCCTGGTTCAACACTGATACGGCCGTTATCTGGCTCCCAACTTAAAATGCGATTCATGCGCTGCAAATTCAGCACAATATTTTCATCATTCAGGGCTGCGTCGCCATAACTGTTACCACCACCACGAAAGCCCACGCTGCGACCGTACTCCCGTGCAATCTGGAACACCTGGCGCAGTTGAGCAATGTTGACCGGCCGGTATACATGGCTAATGCCCTTGTTAGAGCCGCCCCACCCGGCCACCGTTTCCAAGCGATCAGGGGGTAACGCCTTCATGATTTCGTCATGCGCCATTTCTTGCTGTGTCGTTATTTCAGAAAATTCTTCTCTATCCATTGTAAATATTTCAACTTTTCAATCCCAGCTTGTAGCGCAACCTGTTAGTTTGCAGCGAACAAACTAACAGTTTGCTCTACAGTGCGATATGACATATTTTCAAAACTTAAGCCGCCGGAAAATAAGTGACGGTATGTGCCGGATAATTAAACCAACCAATCCCCAACGGGCAGGGACGTAAATTGTCTGTTTCTTTTTGCGAACTGCTTTATAAATGGTTTCGGCCGCTTCTTCAGGAGAAATAACCCAAAATGTCTTGGGTACATTTTCCAACAAAATGGTATCTACAAATCCAGGTTTAATGGTTGTCACTGTAATGCCCTGGCGTGTCAACCGATTTCGCAGCGCTTCCAGATAGGTGCTTAACCCGGCTTTGCTTGTGTTGTAAACGGGCGATCCCACCCGTCCCCGGTCGCCAGCAATAGAGCCAACACCCACAATGTGCCCGCCCCCAGCCTTTTCAAAGCGCATGGCGGCCTGATTTAACCAGGCAATAGCTCCCAGCAGATTGACCTTGATCATAGCCGCATCTTTACCGAAATCATACTCATCCAAACCAACAACGGGTTGGACGCCAGCGACATATACAATCAGGTCCAGCCCCCCCAGATCACGTACAACTGTCTGAAATAAACCGGGGATCGTCTCATAATCAGTGACGTTATGCACATAGGAAATGACTTTGTTTTGGCCAACGGCCGTGTTCACAGACGTACATAACTCTTGCAACTTCACTTCACGGCGGGCCAAAGCCGCCACCGTATAACCCTGCCGAACCAGTTCACGTACCAATGCCGCCCCAATGCCAGACGAGGCGCCGATAACAATAGCTTTCGATTGTGGTTCCAGAGGGCGGGTTGGCACTATTTCTTCATCTATCATAAGTATTTATTAAATTCCATATCCCTTTTAATTGGATTCGATTGTATCACACCCTGGTGAATATGGGGCTGATGAAACACCGCTAAAGACAGTACGATTGTCATGACATTTTAAGGCTAAAACAGGTAAATCGGATTACTGTAAATCCAGCCACGCTCTTGGCCTAAATACGGCACAGTGCATTCCACCCGATATGCGCCCGGTTCGGTGGGTGTGTGCGTCAAATTGACTTCATTTTCAATGGCAGCCACTACTTCCCCATGACGAATCAGCTTGATATTGGCACGAGTGGGGGTCACAATTTGCAATGTGGCGCTGCCATTCATCTGTACCCGGTTGCCCATCGTTCCTTTATTCAAACCATGCCCGCTGAAGCAAAACCCCTTGGTACTGTGAGGTAAATCATAAGCTACCCAACTATGCCCCCGGCCGATAGCCTGCAAAATCTGTTGTTTATCTCTGGCCACATCTCCCGTTAACAACGCCGGTAGCAAAATATGGGTGTTAATGGCCCGGAACAGGGTTTCGTAAGGATAGATAATACGCCGAATCGGCCCCAAACTCATAGGCGTACCATGAGCGTCACTGTTGCCGATGGCGCTTATCTGTTTGCCTTGCGCCAACAGTTCATCCCACAGGGCTAAAGTGTCTGGCTCAGGGAAGGTGATATGTTTTTCAGGATTGAGGGCAACGCGCACGGCCGTTAATTTATCCAACACCCCAATCTCCAGGGGCAGCTTTTCCAACGCATCTGCCAACCGACAAACAAAGCTGGACATATAATTCCAGATTTCTAACCCCGTGTACCCTTCAATTTCCCAATCATGCCAACCCAAATTGGGATGGGGAAACAGACGGCAATCCTTTTCATGGGGATGGGCCAAAAAGCAGTACCCGCCTGCTTCGCGCACCGCATTAATCAACTGCTGGGGATCGGCCGCGCAGGGTGAAAGTTCCCGCTCTGTGCCATAAACAAGAAGATGACTGGCTTGCGGCTTGCGGCGGGTGTTGTGTATTTCTTCACCGGTTAAAAGGAGGACACGGCCGCTTTTATTCTCATAATACCCTTCCACCCCATCCACCCAAACATTGTGGTCGGTGACGATGATAAAATCCAGCCCGGCTGCAATCGCCTCTTCGGCAATCTCTGCATGCCACATTTCACCATCAGAATAGGGTGTGTGCATGTGCATGTTGCCCACAAGTTCTACCAGATCACTCATTGTCCACCTTAACCTCTCATCCTAAGCGGCGTAATGCTAACATCTTCAAAGCAGTTCTCCAAGTTGCCTGAAAATTACCGGATTCTGTCAAAAATTAGCCAAAAATTGATCGATTTTGACTATTTCTTTTCCTCCACGATTTAATGCAGTTCTACCGCGTTATAATTATGATATGGAAACTTATGTTATACGCCAATGCCAGAATGATGATTGCCGTTTTCGCTTTCCGTCGCCAGCCGAAGCTGAACATATGGCTGTGTGTTTAAAATGTGAGGCCGCTACGGCCGTTACCCACACCCCACACCACACCATCTCCGCCAATAACACACCCAGCAGCGGCCGTTTGCAAATCCAACTCCTGCTTGACAACATCCGCAGCATTTACAACGTCGGTTCTATTTTTCGCACGGCCGATGGCGCTGGCATCACCCATCTCCATTTATGCGGCATCACGGCCACCCCAGACAACCCCAAAATGGCAAAAACTGCGTTGGGTGCTGACAGCGGCATGGGTTGGAGTTATAGCAAGAATGGGTGGGATACGGCCGTTGCTCTGCAAAAACAAGGCTGCCAACTTTGGGCATTGGAAAATACTTCCCAGGCACAATCCCTCTTCACAACCCTCATACCATCCTTCCCGTGCCCCCTGGTCCTCATCATCGGCAATGAAAAAGCAGGCGTAGACCCGGCCATCCTTACCCTCTGCGACCGCGTTGTCTCCCTACCTATGCTCGGCATCAAAGAATCCCTTAACGTCGCCATAGCCCTGAGCATCGCCGTTTATCACTTTCAATTCGCTCACTTTGCTGAATACTTTAGTGTGTAGAGCGATAGTATTCATAATGTTACACTTGGTGGCGATGACTGACAAAGCTTTTGCCAATGTTTTACGAGAATTACGGCTTAAAAAAGGGTTTAGTCAAGAAACCTTCGCGTTTGAGGTCGGGATTCATAGAACTTATGTAAGCCAACTTGAGCGCGGACTAAAAAGCCCATCTCTCAAGACTATCCAGAAAATTGGGCGAGTTCTTGATGTTACTCTTAGCGAATTGATGAGTTTGGTTGAAATTGAAATGAATAAGGAATCATCTTCAAGTGTACAAACTGACCGAGATTGAAAAACAACGCTTGTTTGACGGCATTCAAGCTGCTTACGCGATCCCTTTTATCCATGACATCACTGATTTCATCTGGGAAGCGGTGTTCTCATATACAAAAGACATACCCATAGTTGACCCTTTAAAAAATACGCGGAAAAAGTTATTGTACGATGTGGTAGATAAACCAAGAAGAACTGGTTGGTCAGCTAAGGCAATTCAGAAATCACTCAATTTACCGATGACCTTTGAACTCGTAATCCAACGAGCAGACATCTTTAGGAAAAGTATCGATTTGGGCTTTGAATCGTTGAATATAAATTCATCACCGCATATTTTGGGTAAGGCATTACTCAAACACAGGTACAAAAAAGTACAAGAAGATGCAAATAAACAAGGTGTTGAAGAAAAACGGATTTGCGTCCTATTGAAGTCTCTTAACCGTGATAAATACACCTATTTTGAAGAAGGCCTTACTGAATACAGGGACGAGGATTTATGGTGGCAATGGACGGATGAAACGCGAACTGGCTTGCAAGGGATACGCCAGAAAGATGGTTTTGTTGTGTTTCGCTGGTATCCAAATCAAAAGCAGTTCTTTGAAAGATTTCATCTGACCGAGGACACATTTACTTTTGAGCTTGAACCTCAGCGATTACCGCCTGATGAGATTGTCCGTTTACTTTTGGAGTGGTTAAACAATTGACAATGTTCGTCGAGAAAAGTTGCATCAGTAATGGCGGGACAGCATTGCCAACTTGATGTGATTTCTCGATATACTTTCCTACAAACCTAAAATCATCAGAAAAAGATTGAATTCTTGCCGCTTCACGAATTGTGATTGATCTCGCTTCTCTCGGATGGCTAAATCGTCCTGACCCGGGATGAAAAACCCATCGAGTGATAGTAGGAGCAACCATCTCAAAATCAAGCCTACCATATGCGCCACTATAACCAGATTTTGGGCGAATTTCTTCGGGTAAATTTTTTAATCCTTCTCCCGGCCCAATTGAAGAAATACGGGCAAATTGCTTGGGTCGTAACTTTCGCGTGATGTGATCATATAACTTCTCTGAATCAAAACGCATCATCTCCTGGTACTCATTTAATGGTGGTGAATCATAAGACATAGGTTCAAAGCCGTCCCCATTTTGTAGAACAGGTAAGTCTGATATGGCAGACCAGGCAGACCGATATTTCCGAATAATTTCAAAAAGAGTTCTCGTTTCTTCTTTGGCGAACATTGGTCTTGGGAAAGACGGCATAACCTCAGTACGCGATGCAAAAAAGAAGGCTCTTTGACGACGTTGCGGAACACCGTAATGGTGAGCCCAAATGACCTTAGCATTAATCTTATATCCTAGAGTTTCTAGTGTTTCAATGATTTCATCGCGTACCGCCCCGTTGTAGGCATTATAAATTGGGGCAACATTTTCCATAAAAACTACTTTGGGTCTTAACTCTCTCACATAGTTAAGATAATGGCGAAATAATAAATTTCGGGAGTCTTCCAAAAATCTATAGGCTGCGGGTACATTTTTGGAAAAACCCTGACATGGTGGCCCTCCTATTAGACAATCCAGATCACCTTGACGTAATCCTAGCTTGTTCATAACTTGTTGAGGTTCTAATTCAGTTAAGTTTGCATTAAATGTTTCTGCATCGGGATGGTTTAGCTTAAAAGTCTCCAATGCAATATCCCACTTATCAATTCCTGCAAGTGTTCTAAATCCCCGTTTGTGTAGTCCCCAAGACATACCGCCGCAGCCAGAGAATAGGTCGATAACTGTTGGTTGATTCATAGCTTCACCAATTAGTACAAATATTCTACAATTGTATACTATAGTATTCGTTCGATTTGTGCAAGTCTAATTTGGGAATAAGTAGGATTGCGGCATAACACACAATTTGGGCCACTATACCGAAAAAGATTTCACTGAACAGTGATAACTTATGCTACTCTTCACCTGCTAATGGCACAACACAACGGAAACCTACGTCGGGGATACCCTGGAATTCGGTGGCTCGTTCAAATTCTCGGTTTGTGGTTCGTAAATCGGCCGCAGCGCTACGATAGCCGCCACCACGTAAAACATGATCATCATAATTGTTTACTGTGGGGCCAGTGGGGTTTTCTGGCGGGCCAATATCGTAATAGATGGGGTCATACCCATCCTGTACCCACTCCCTAACATTGCCGGCCATGTGGTACAAACCGAAAGGAGCGGCTCCAGCAGACAAGTTGTTCACCGGCTGCAACGCATCAAAAGTCGTCTCGCCAAACACAGCCAGGTTATCATCCGGTAGCACATCACCCCAGGGGTAAAGACGGCCGTCACCCCCTCTTGCCGCAAATTCCCATTCTGCTTCTGTGGGCAAACGGCCGCCTACCCACCGGCAGTACGCATCTGCCCCATGCCAGGTCACATTATTAATGGGGTAATCGGCAAAACCGGCGCGAGGAATATACCCTTCCAATTCATCCGTCAGGTAACTGTTAATCGTTTCAAAGTGAGTGGCCAAACACAAGAAGCCATTACACTTGCCCACATACCCTTCCATCTCTGTGAGAAAATGAGCATATTGGGCCACCGTCACTTCCGTCAGATCCATGTAATAGCTGTCTAACGTTACCGGATGGGCTGCAAACTCATCTGTTTCCGCCATCTCATCATCTACCTGCGCCCCCATCGTAAAGGTTGTTGCCGGAATCAACACCATCCTCATGTCGTCCTCTTCTCGCTTCCCAAAAATAAGCGGCGTGGGGCTGGGGGTAGGCGTGATTGTTGGCGTGTTGGTGGGGGATGGGGTCAGTGTGCTGGTTGGCGTTGCCGGCGGTGTGGGGGTTAAGGATGGGGTGGCGTCTTCTTCCGGCACGGCCGCAATAGAAACAGACGTATGGGTAGCTGCGGCCGTATCCGTCGGCTGCGGCGTTGGTGTGAGTGTTAAGGTGGGGGATGGGGGCAGCGTTGACGTCGCAGTAGGAGTTAATGTTGGCGTAAGAGTCGGTGGACAGCCAGCCCCCCCCGTCAAGCAAGAGACATGCTGCGGCGTCACCCCTAGGCCAAAATAAGCAAAACCGGCCAAAATAGCAACCAACATTACAATCATCGCCACTACAAATGTCAGAAACGCCAGACAGCCGCGCCAGGAAGAGCGACCCTGCGCTTTGTCCAACGCCGTTTCCGGAGCCGACATAGTTGGAGTGACCGTTTGTTTACCTGGCCCAACTACCACTGCCGCGGGAATGGGTGGGAGGTCGCGTTTTTTGTCGGGAATGGGGGCTACAGTAGCATTGGCAGAGGAAGACACGGCCGTTACCGGCTGCAAAGGCATAAATGGCGTCATCTCTGCCTCAATCTTCAACACCCTATCCAAAGCGTCGGCCAATTCCAGACCATTCAGCGGCCGTTTACTCGGTTTCTTGTCCAGAGCCATCAGGATGACCCCTTCCAGAGCTAAATCCAATTCCGGTCGGATTTCTCGTGGTGGCGGCGGTTCATCACTCAGGTGCATCATGGCAATATCCAGCGGTTCGTCGCTATCAAAAGGCAGCTTGCCGGTAAACATTTGATACAAAATAACCCCCATTGCGTAAAAATCACTTTGGGGCACAGCGCCAGATGACGATACAGCCTGTTCTGGGGCAATGAAATGGGGCGACCCAAAAATCTCCCCTTTTGTTTCTGTTCCTGTCAACAGCGCCAGCCCAAAATCGGTTAGATACGCATGGCCTTCTTCATCCAGCATAATGTTAGATGGCTTCACATCCCGGTGGATGATGCCTTTACTGTGGGCATAATCCAACGCCTGGCATACTTCACGAATGATGCGGCTGGCTTCTTCCGGGGGGATAAACTCCCCATTGGTACGATATTCGGCTAGATGGGTTTTCAGATCACGGCCGTCAATAAATTGCATCGCCATATAAAACAAGCCCGATACCTCACCGTAGCGATACAGGCGCACAATATGGGGATGCTCCAACCGGGCAATGGCCTGCGCTTCGCGTTCAAAACGGGCACGGTATTCCGTGTCTGCGCGGTAGGTAGCGTCAATCACTTTGATGGCCACAGTGCGATCCAGGCGCACATCATAGCCACGATAAATGCGAGCCATGCCCCCCTGCCCCAACAGTTCTCCCAACTGATATTCATCCAGATTTTGTCCCAGCAGTTCATCCGCATCTGTGTGCGTACCGCGTAAGGCACGGCCAAGTTGGGCCATTAACTCTTGATTGGTAGCAAAACGATCTTCTGGTTTTTTGCACAATGCTTTGAGGAGGGTTTCTTCTACGGCCGTGTTCAAAGCCGAATTGATACTGCGGGGCGGTGGCGGCGGTTGGGTCACATGCTGCACAGCCACACTCGTCGGCGAAGGGTCGTCAAAGGGAACCTGCCCCACCAACATTTCATATAACATAATGCCCAACGAATATTGGTCTGATTGGGGTACAGCCGCGGCCGAATTGCGGGCTTGTTCTGGGGCTGTATACCGGGGCGACCCCACCACATGTCCCGTTTCTGTCTGGGCTACATCCATCGCCAGTCCAAAATCAGACAGGATGACACGGCCGTTAGTGTCAATCAACACATTGGCTGGTTTAATATCGCGGTGAATGAGGTCCCGGCCGTGGGCAAAATCCAGCGCATTGGCTACCGCTTCCCCAACCCGCAGCACATCATCATGGGGCATTAAACGACCTTTTTTAGTATAATTAGACAGAGCCTGTGCTAGGTCTACGCCATCCACATACTCCATAGCATAGTAATAAAGGGAGCCGTTTTCGCTTTCTTCGTAACCGGCATAATAAATCTGGACAATATTTTCGTGTCGCCAGCGGGCTAATGCTTTCGCTTCTTGTATAAACCGTTGGGCATAATTGGGGTGATCGCGGTAATATTCGTCGAGCAACTTAATGGCTACAGGCCGATCTAAAGCCACATCCCAGGCATAATAGACGCACCCCATTCCCCCTCGACCAAGCAAACGTTCAACCCGGTAATTCGCCAGTTGCTGCCCTATCAAAGAGTCGTTAATCAATGAAGCACTTCCTCGGTTATTCGTAATCCGTGTTCCGTAATCCGTGAACCGTCGAGACGGAACACGGATTACAAATTCACACCCGTGCAAACCAACGCCGCTTCTTATACGACGCGGCCGCAATGCGGTAAACATCGCGCACATATT
>JAAEOP010000764.1 GCA_024223125.1 Chloroflexota bacterium | reverse complement strand
TGAGCAGGTAGTGGTGCAGCGTCACATCCTTTTTAATCAGGCCAAACTGCGTTATATTCTTAAGTATCATGGTCGGGCTGCGGCCACTATGTTACGATTGTTCCTGTTATTGAATTATTTGTGGCAAATGAAGGTGGAAGCAGTAAAGGGGTTGTTAGGGCATAAACGGCCGTTGCGCCGTCAACGTGTGCAGGCATATTGGTTAGTTATTCGGTCTGGTTTACGGCCGGCCGGGTATTAAAATTTTGAGAGGTGAAGTAATGAAGACAATTCAGGTAAATCTATCAGAAACAGATTATGAGCTTCTGAAAGAGATCGCGGATTCATCGGATTGGCCGCTGACTGAAGTCATTATGCAATGTATTCAGGCCGGTATGCCGCCTACATTGAGCAAAGTCCCGGCAGCGTTTCGTGATGATTTGGCCGCCTTAAATCGGTTAAGTGATCGCGATTTATTGAGAGTGGTAGATGGCGACTGGCCTGAACCGAAAAATCAGACTGACTTGCATCGTAAAGCTGATTTTACCTCATTGCGCCGGACGTATGCGTTGTCGTTGTTAAAATGGCGCGGGCATCCTATTAGCCCTGAAGATGCCATGATCTGAGTAATTATGTAATTGGGTAATTACTCAATTACTATTTCTTATGCCGCTGCAAATTGGGCTGATTACAGGTGAATATCCTCCCATGGAAGGGGGTGTGGGCGCTTTTACCCAGGAGTTGGCTAAAGCGTTGGCTGTGTGGCATGAAGTTCATATTTTAACTGGTCGGGGGGCACGGCCGTTATCTCCAAAAACAAAAACATCTGTTAGCAAAGCACGGCAGTCGGTTGATCTGGGTTTTGCTACATTGTATCCCTTCATCAATCGTTGGCGCTGGCCGTCTATGGCGGTGGCGGCCGATTGGACGCTGCGGTATGAGCTGGATGTGGTCAATATTCAATACCAGCCAGCAGCGTTTAACATGAAAAGTGGCGCCATTAATCTGCTGCCCTGGCGCTTAAAAGGGGCTGCAAAAACAGTGGTCACTTTCCACGATTTGCGCGTCCCTTATTTGTTTCCCAAAGCAGGCAAACTGCGGCGTTGGGCTGTCAACTTTATGACTAGGCAAGCAGATGGGGTGATTGCTACCAATCGGGCGGACTACGACTCTTTGCAAAGATTGGAGATTGGCAAACCATTGAAAAATATTCCTATCGGAAGCAATATTGTGGCCAGAGAGGTGGAGGCAGGAGAAATTACGGCCGTGCGCCGGGAACTCAATTTGCAAGATGATGACTGTTTGTTAGGCTATTTTGGTTTTTTGAACGAGAGTAAAGGTGCGGATACTCTGCTGCGAGCGTTGGCTCAATTGGATGAGCAGGTACATCTTGTTTTTATCGGCGGCCGTACCGGCAGCAGCGACGAGGCCAATAACCAGGTGTATTTTGAGCAGTTGGATGGGTTGATTATCGAACTGAACCTCACTGAGCGGGTGCATTGGACGGGCTTTGTACCGGAGCATCATGTGTCGGCTTATTTGAATGCTGCGGATTTGATGGTCATGCCGTACCGGGATGGATCTTCTTTGCGGCGGGGAACGTTGATGGCGGCATTGGCACACGGCCGTCCACTCATCAGCACCACCCCCACCACATCTACACCGGAATTGGAACACGGCCGAAATGTCTGGTTTGTGCCTGTTGATGATGTGTCTGCTTTAGCGGCCGCTATCCAAACCGTGCTGGCTGACGCCGATTTACGCACTCACCTCGGTCAAGGTGCGGCCCAGGTAGCCGACCTGTTTACGTGGGACAAGATTGCGGGGGATACGGCCGTGTTTTATGAGCGACTCATTTAGCTTATGTCAGCGCCATTGATTACCAGGAAACAGTTTGTCCTATAGTTGGATTGACAAGGAGTTTACACCGCATGAATTTTAAGAATAAGGTTGTTTTGGTAACGGGTGCTTCGCGGGGGATTGGGCGAGAGATTGCGCGACAATTTGCAGAAAGGGGAGCGCGGGTGATTGTGCATTACGGCCGTAACCAAACGGCCGCGCAGGAAACTATCGCCATCTTAAACGGCGAAGGTCATCTCATGTTACAGGCAGATATGCGGTGGGCGGATCAATTGCAACTGCTGGTGGACACGGCCGTAGCTCATTACGGCCGTATAGACATCCTCATCAACAATGCCGGCGTGTTTAAGGAACATCCATTGGCAGACAGCAGTTATGAAGCGTGGCAAGCTGCCTGGCAAGAGACAATTGATACTAATTTGATCGGGGTAGCTAATTTGTGTTGGTTGGTAGGGCAGCAGATGATCGGGCAAGGATACGGCCGTATTGTCAATGTCTCCTCTCGTGGCGCTTTTCGCGGTGAACCGGTCGCGCCGGCTTATGGCGCTAGCAAAGCAGGTTTGAATGGAATGAGCCAATCACTGGCCAAATATTTGGCGCCCTACAATATTTTTGTGGGGGTCGTCGCGCCTGGTTTTGTGGAAACAGAGATGGCCGCAGCCCATTTGCAAGGGGAATCTGGAGCGGCTATTAAAGGGCAAAGCCCACTGAACCGGGTAGCCACACCAGCAGAGATTGCCTACCCGGTACTATTCCTGGCCTCAGAAGGGGCAGAATGGCTAACGGGAACTATCCTGGATGCCAATGGCGCTTCCTATTTAAGAACATAATCTGCCACTTGCAGACTTGCAAACTCTAATTACAACCATTTGTACATGACAAAAGCATCCACAAACCCCAATGTGGGATGGGAAAATGCCTGGGGAATCTGGCCCACAATATTAAAGCCGAGTTTTTGCCACAGCTTGACGGCCGTCACATTTGTAGAGACGACAAGATTGAACTGCATCGCTTTGTAGCCCAGGGTAACGGCCGTTTCTTGAGAATGCAGACACATTGCCGTAGCAATCCCGTGACCTCTGGCCTGGGAAGCTACCATATAGCCGCAGTTGCACACATGGCTGCCAGGGCCGGGCTGGTTTTGCTTGATGTAGTATGTGCCAATAATTACTCCATCCTCTTCCATGACAAATGTTTTATGGGGCCGAGTCAACCAGATGTCAAATGCTTCCTCTTCTGTTGTGTCAGGGGGATAGGTGTAGCTGTTTGCGGCCGTTACAATTTCCTGAAAAATTGGCCAGATACCCGCAAAATCCGCTTTAGTGGCTTCTCTAATATTCATCATTTTAATAATGAGCCAACGTCCCCTCAGTGCGGGCACGGTCTACGGCGTGGCGGAAGATGAGCAGTGAAAGGGGGAACAGCACGATACAAAATGCTGATAAGGCCAGAATGTCTGGGGCCAGTTCGGTCCAGGAAGCCCCATTTAACATGGCTAAACGTAAGCCATGTAGGGCATAAGTCAGCGGCAGAAAGTAGGAGAGGAATTGTAATCCGGCCGGTAAAATAGCCACCGGATAATAAACGCCGCCCAGTAAATTGGCTCCATTAGCCAACAGCCCGGTGATGGGATCGCCTCGTTTTATGACCATGATGATGCCGGCGGCAATAATGCCAATGGCGGCAAACGAGATGATGCTGAGGATGAGGATGAGCAGTGAGGCTAGAATATTGGCTTGGCTCAAATCCAGCGTCAGCAAGACTGCGCCGATGAGCAGATAGAGAAAAACGCGGAAGGTGGTAAAGGTATAACTCCAGGCGGCCGAACCAATAACGACCAATGAAACGGGTGTGGGGGTCATCATGGTTGCTTCTAATGTGCCAGTAATTTGTGCCTGACGCAGCGCCTGAGAAAACCCGGTCAATCCTACGCTAAAATAACCGCCCAGAGCAATACCAATGATGACAAATGAAAAATAATCCCCATTGTAATCTTGCAGGTAGGGGGCGGCGCCAACTCCAATTAGCTCTGACAAAAAGAAGAAGATGAGGGCGCGAATGAAGACGCCCACAAAACTAAACAGGAAGGAGAAACGGTAGCTGGCCTGGTCGTAAAAGTCACGCACCAGAAAGGCGGTGAAGCGGTTGAGGTGGGGACGTAAGTTACGAAGCATGGTCTTGGGTGAAATGAGCGAATACTTCTTCCAGGGTTGGGGGGCTACTTTGAATATTTTTGATGGATATTTGCCGCTGTTGGAGATGGTCTAATACGGCCGTTAACATCCCATCCTCATCCTCCGCCTGAAAATGTAGCCCGTCGGCGTCTTGTTGAATAGTGGGAAATTGGGTTTGCAAGTCGGTTGTGTCCCCTGGGCCTGTTTGAATAGTGTAGGTATGCTGCGGCTGTAATTGGCGGCGTAGGTTGGCCGGTTTGCCGGTGGCTTGAATACGTCCTTTGTGCATCAGAGCTACCCGGTCAGATAATTTCTCTGCTTCGGCCAGATCGTGCGTAATCAGAAAAATAGTCATTTGTTGTTCTTGTTGCAGGCGTATAATCAGGTCATGCAAATGGTGGGTGGCAGTGGGGTCCAGGCTGCGACTGGGTTCGTCTAGAAAGAGAATTTGGGGCTGGTGCAGCAGGGCGCGAGCAATGGCTAACCGCTGGCGCATTCCGCTAGAAAAGTTGCTAAAGCGGCGTTCGGCCACATCAGCCAGGTCCACATCAGCCAGAATGGTGTCAATACGTTGGCGGGCCGTTTCCCCGCGCAGGCCATACATGGCAGCGAAGAAGTTCAGGTTGTGCCGGGCAGAAAGTCGCCAATAGAAGCTTCGCTCGTCGGAAACAACCAGACTGACATGAGCGCGGATGGCGGCCGCTTTTTTGAGTGGGTATCCAGCAATGACGGCCGTGCCGCTGCTAGGTCGCAATAAAGTACAAAGCATTTTCACCAAAGTTGTTTTCCCGGCCCCATTTGGCCCCAATAAGCCAAATGTTTCTCCAGAAGTAATCGACAGGGTCACATCGGCAACAGCTTCAACCGGGGCTGTGTTAATCTGGCGACGCCAACCTTGAGGCGGGCTATATGTTTTGCTGAGTTGGTGAATTTCTACGGCCGTTGGCATAAATATGATAGGATTGAAATAGAACCTCAGTTAGATTGTAAGAAGTGTTTGTGAGGATAGTTTTGACTCTAATAACGCGACAATATGTTCAAGAGTAAGATTCGGATCGGCTTGGAGACCCAAACTTGTAGCCACTCCTTCGGTATTTGTACTGAAACGGGCATCAAGGTTTAAGCGATAATCTGCATTTGGAACCTGCTCAAGCGAATAGACATGAAATTGCATCGAGTCCCCTATCAGGCCACCATTTAGGTGGCTGAATTGAAATTCCCGTTGCATATATTCCAGCAAATGATCTTGTAATACCAATACAAGATGTTTATTCAGGTTTTCAAAAGTTTTAATCTTGTGATTGAGCTGAATGAGAATTGTTTTAGCTGTCATTTTCCAATTCATACCAAAACTCTTATTAAAGTCTACGTCTTGTATATCTACGTTTACACCAATATCTGTCAGAAATTTCTGACGAGCAGGCCATGTTGTACCCGTTGTATCTAATGTTTGAAGTTCAATACCTACAAAATCACGAACCTTTTCATTTTTAGTGGACAGTAAAACATAATCTACTGAACCACCCGGTATAGATATTTCAGGTATGACATGAAGTTGGTTGCCCGGTTCATGCAGAGTCAGCAAGTGAATGCAATCTAAAAAGATCTGTCTTTTTTTTAGAAGCCGGTTTGGGCAAATGATGATTGATTTATGGTCACGGCCGTAAGAAACAGCACAACTGCCAATCGTAATATGGGGAGAGCTTTTCCTAACCTTGGTACATTTGTTTTCAATAAACGGGCATTGTTGGTCATCGGTAATTTTTAACCAATCAATTGGATCTGCGGACAGTATTGGAACACCATATAATTCAATGATCTGGTTCATAGTAATCTCATACAGCGTTGTTCCGCTATTTCAAGGTAGTCAAGAGAAATATCTATGCTAATGGATTTTCTTCCCATAATTCTAGCTACCAACGACGTTGTGCCTGTGCCACAGAAAGGATCTAAAACAATGCCATCTTGTGGGCATGTTGCCAATATGGGAATTCTGCATAAATCTTCGGGGTAAGGTGCATAATGTTGGCGGCGCTTTTGCGTATCTTCCGGCAAAATGTCCCATACGTCACCTGGTTTGCTGCCTTTGGGATGGTATTTCAAGAAGTAAAAACCTTTTACTTGCAGTTCTCGTGCTCGTCCAGAAACACGTCCAGAATTTGAGTGTGTGGTGCGTTGTTGTCCACGAATGATCATCCGAAAATCAGAAATTTCGTTGAGCTCTATTTGTTGAAGCATATTGTTTAATGCTTGCAGAGCAGCCTTCTTTTCCTCATCTGTCAACTCCGTAGAAAGTTCTATTTGCCTTCTGTATCTCACACCTGTAACACCAGTGGCGGATACAACGGCTCCGTTGCTTACTTTAGCTTTTCTAGGAGTAGATCGAATGGAATCAACATCATAATAGTAACCTGATGGTTCCTTGACGAAGTGGAAGATATTTTCATGAACATTTCGGAGACGATCTTTTGTATTGTCTAATCCTCCTTTCACTTTGTGCCAGATTACATTATTGCGAAGAATCCAACCTTGCTCATCAATTAGCTTGAAGGCTATTCGCCAGGGGAGGCCTCTTAGACCTTTGTTTTGATACTTATCGCCAATATTCAACCAAAATGAACCGGTTGGTTTTAATACACGATGAACTTCTTGAAAGATTGTAGCTAAAGAGTCTATATACTCCTCAGGACTATCTTCTAACCCAATTCCCCCATTATGATATTGACGCTTTCCCCAGTAGGGTGGGCTTGTCATACAAAAATCTACGGAATTGTCTGGTAATTCAAGCAGCACATCATTTGCATCCCCCAGCATAAAAAGCGGTTCGGTGGATGATGTTGTAAGATAATCATCAAAAGTTTTTTGGTAACAATTTCGTAAAATGGTCATGTCAAAGAATAGTATACCGTTTATTAAAATCTATCGCATGAGAGGATTGGAGGGGTAACAGGTATAGGAGTATTACTCATTACAGTGGGGATTATTGATAAAGAGTTCAGCTTCGGCCGTATTGCTGCCAGATGTAACACGGCCGGTTCCGATGACGGGGCCGCCGTCGCTGCTGACGGTAAAGGTGTGGCTGCCATTCACTTCGGCGGCCAATAGTTGATCGTTCCAGTAATAATTGTAACGGTCGTTGCCCCCCAACCCCTCCATAAACACGGACATTGTCCATGCTTGCCCGTTGCACTGCTGTGTCCCTTCAAGTTGGTACAGCGCCAATGTTACAACGCTACCGTCAGGATTGGGGATATTAGTTGAGTTGGCGATTAGGGGCGTCCCCTCGCGGATTAACAGGGAGGCGACATCACCACTCCAATCTAATCGATCTAGGCTGACGAAGCCACGGTTGCCGGCATCTGTACTGACGTATAACCAATTGCCGGTTTGTGACCGGCCCAGTACCCACACTTCTTCGCCTGCTTCCAGGATGGTGATTTCTGCAGCGGTGGCGACGGGTTCTGCAAAAACGGTCACGTTTTCGCGGACGGTGGCTTTTTCAGACGGCTGTGTTGTTGCCATAGCCGTTGGCGTTTGACTGGGTGTGGCTGTAGGGGTTGCTGTGGCCGTCGCGGTTGGCAGTAAGGTAGGGGTTGTTGTAGGTTGGGCTGTGGGGGTGGCTGTTGCTGTTGCTGTCTTGGTGGGTGGGTTTGTGGGTAAAACGACTGCCAGTTCTACGGTCGGTGTGGGGGAGGTTGCGACCGTAACCTGGTTTAGACGCGGCGGAATGAAAATAATTCCAACAATGATGAGTAGCAGCAAGATTATTAGGAGCGGCCAGACCCAAGACGGCCGTGTGCGGGCTGGTTCTGGCAGTTGGTTTAGCATTGCTTCTGCTTTGGACTTCACCTGCTGGGGATCGGGGAACCGTGGATCGTATGTAGATACTTCGGCCATTTTTGCCAGAGCCAGTTCTGGGTCTTGTTGGGCCAGAGCGGAAATAGCTTCAGTGTAGACAGCCGTGCAAATCCCTTCTTTGGCTCGTTTTTCCACCAGCAAACGGTCAGGGAAAGTTAAATCTTCCTTTTGTAGTTGCACTGATTCCCAGGTTACCAGCGCGGCCGTATACTCTCGTTTCTCCAGATGATCGGTGGCGGCCGTGTACAACTCCTCTAACTGTGCTCGTAAACCAGCCTGCTGTTGGGCCAGCAGTACCTTAAACTCCAACTCATTCACCGGGAACTCTGCGTCGCGGGAGCGAATGGCCTGGATGCAGGCCAAACTTTCGGCATACTTTTCTGCGTCATACAGTCGCCTGGCTTGTTGACTGAGGTGGTTTAAGGTGTCTTCACGCATGATGGTCGTTTTGTTGTGTTTGTAATCTGCGTCTGTGCGTCGTAACTCATCTAGTTTGTCCAGGCAGGCGATCCATTGACGGTCGTCAAACAGATTATGCGCTTCTTGCCACAATGTTTCTAGCCGGCCCAGGTGACGATCAGCCAATGTGTCGGCTGGACTGTCCATCTGTATTCCCAGTGTGTTCAGGGCATTGCCCATTTCCGCGGCCGTTTGAAAGCGGTTATCCGGGTTTTTGCTCAATGCCTTTTCCATGATATTGACCAGGGAATGGGGGGTGTTCATTTCTACGGCTTGAATGTCTGGCACGGGTTCATTAACCTGTTTGACCATGAGCTGGTAGGTAGATTCATCGAAAAAGGGTAGGTCGCCACTTAGCATTTCGTATAACATAATACCCAGAGCGTAAATGTCGGAACGGTGGTCAGCTTCTTCGCCGTGAACTTGCTCTGGAGACATGTAAGCGGCCGTGCCAAATGGTCCTCTGACTGCCGTCTGCGGTTGGTCACCAACCAGGCGAGCAATGCCAAAATCCATCAAAATCGGTTCGCCCAGCAAAGTAAGCATGATGTTGGCCGGTTTCAGATCGCGGTGAATCATACGTCGTTGGTGGGCGTAATCTACCGCGTCACATATTTTGGACATAATACGCACACTGTCTGCCAGCGGCAGACGCATACCGGCATCATTGAGGGTTTGCAGCCGGTGTGAGAGTGTTTCGCCAGGGATATGTTCCATGACCATATAGTAGGTGTTTTCGTCATGGCTAAAGTCGTGTACCTGGATGATGTGGGGATGGCGCAGTTGGGCAATGAGGGTTGCTTCTTGCTCGAATCGTCTGATAAAATCAGCGTTGTTGGTAAGGTGAGGATGGATGATTTTGAGGGCGACTTTGCGGTTGAGGTTGGGATCGTGGGCACGGTAAACAACAGACATGCCGCCTCGTCCTAAGATGGCCTCTATTTTGTACCGATTGCCGAGGGTCTTTCCGACCCAGGCTGGCCTAGAAGAATTCATGCAGCTACTCCAACCTTTGATACATAATATAATTTGTATTATGTCACAGTTAGCCTGGGCTTTCCAGAAATGAGCAGACAACGGCCGTATTTCTTCCATCATCAATTAGGCTACCGGCACAATCCTTTTGGAGCATTGGCGGTGGAGGAGTGGACGGCCGTGGCTTTTATTCCCCCGGCCGTGCAGAAAATTTTAGATGGTGGTTTTGTCCATTTACAATTGACGGAGGAAGCCATCCAGACGTTATACGAAACGTTTGGTAAAGATATGCGCGAGGCGAAATATTTTTTGTACGAGGTGTTTCAACGGCCGTGGCCGGGATAACAAAGAAGATAGAGCCACAAGTCCAAAAACCAGAGAAAAGATGAGACGGGGATTTGCGAAAAGATTTTTTTGCATTATTAATCTGCTTCATCAGATTGGTTCATTCTCCAAGAATGAACCAATCTTGGCGGAAATTACCTTCTAACTGATTACTAAGGTATCAGCCCCAACGGAAATGATCAAGGAATTGGGGACAAAGAAGAGGATAGAAAGCACTCAAGTGCCTTAGACTCTACACACAAGTCACAATATGAGGTGACAAAGTGTTGTAAAATAAAAGCGTTGTACCCGAAATGTGCAGACCTTGAAGATTTTAACGCAAAATCTCAGAGGAGCGCAGATCATATTGGCAACCTGTGTGATCTTAATTTAACGACAATATTCTACTCTGCACACATATCATTCAACAGGAGGCGAACGTATGGATTGCCCACGATGTCATGGTTCCATCCCTGAATTGACAATTTCATGTTCCGTATGTGGCTTTGCTGGCGACGGCCGTACCCTGCAAACATGGTCTAACCTGACGTACTTGCTGGCTGAAATATCCCATTGGGAAATCCCCGCTGTCTACTTATCCCCCTTGCGCCGAAAGTATACCCGGCAGCTTAAAACCATTGAAATTGAACTTGGTTTACGCCAACCCCCACCAGACCCAGCCGAAGTCCGCGCCTTACGAGAGGAACACGGCCGTCTAACAGCCCTTAAAAAAGCGTTGATCAGTTGGGCCTACCGGGGGTGGTTGGCGGCCGACACAGCCAATGAGAAACAATCCCAACTTTCCGCTGAAAAGCAAAAGATTGACAAACGGCTTGAAGATGCGCCGTTTGAACCATTGCCCATGACCGGACCCAAATACACCCTGCGCCGTTTGGCCATAGAGCAATATGTGCTGCAAACGGCGGAAACCATGTATGAAGCCGGACAATTGAGCGCCGAGGGCTGGGCGCAAATCGCGGCCAAACAGCAAACTGCGATTGAGGCATTGGAAATTGAAGCCGGTTTACGCCGGCCGCTCTCTCGCACAGAAGCAGATGATGAAGTGGAAATCGGCCTTGAAGAACAAGACGACAAACAAAAACGGTGGCAGCGGTCGTCATTAACCTGGGATCAAGTGTGGGACAGTTTGCTTTCCGAACGGACGCTCCACGCGCTTTTATTCTTGGGCGTCCTTCTCTTGTTGGCTTCCGGCGTCTCCTGGGTGGCGTGGAATTGGGATGCTTTCCCGCCGTTGGTGCAAATTGGCTTTTTGGGCAGCATAACGGCCGCATTTTTTGGGCTGGGCTGGGTTGTACGCACTCGCATGAAGTTAGAAGGCTCAGGCATTGCTCTTATCGCCGTGGCCGCCTTACTCATTCCCCTGGATTTTTACGCTTACACCATTTCTGGTGGCTTCCTGCCTGACAGTTGGCCCGCAGTTTGGCTGATTGCCTCTGTCGTTTGTTTGGGGGTTTACCTGTTCGTCGCTTATTTTACGCAAGCCATGTTTTTCGGGTATCTGGTAGCGTTAGCAATTGGCAGCCTGGTGTTGTCGCTGTTAAATCTGTTGGGCGTACCTGTTGCATGGTGGCTGACGGCCGTTACCGGCATAGCTCTCAGTCTGGCAGCAGCCAATGAAGGTTTGCGCCCCTTCCGGCGTTGGCGTTTTCTGGCAGTTCCCTTTGGCCACATGGCGCTGGCAACGGCTGTGCCGGTGATGCTGGTGGGCATTGCCTACTCTTTGCTAGTGGGCGGCAGCGCCTTTGCATTTTACCTATCGCTGGCAGCAAGCTGGTGGTTGGGTGGGCTGGCGTTGCTGCTAATGACCCGCCGTTACCGTTTGCAAACATTGGTATGGGCCACGGCCGTTACCTTCCCCATTGCCCTCTGGCTGACAATGCGCTTGCTGTTTTTCGTCTGGCAGATTGATGTAGCCTGGTATGGGCTGGGTTGGCTGCTGTTGGCCCCCTTTTACTTTGGCCTGGCCGCCATTTCCCGCCGCCATGCCGCTGATGATTTCTTCAAGATGGCCGGACGAACGGCCGTTATTATGGGATCGCTTTTGGTAGTCGTAGCCGCTTTATGGTCATGGCAAGAACCATTGGCGGCAGCGTGGGTCTATTTGCTGCTGGCCGTGGGAGCTGGCACGGCCGCCTGGGTAAGTCAACAATCTCGTCTCTTGTGGCTGATGAGTTTGGCCCTGACTGTGGCTGCCACTGGCTGGCTGGCCAGTCGAGGGGCGACACCGGCCGAATTGGCGCTGCCCTGGTCTTTATTATCCATTTTTCATGTCGTGGCCGCGTTGGTGGGATCATCTCGTATACCAGCCAAACGATCTGCATTTCTGGCCCCGCTGTACGGAGCGGCCGTCATTCTGGCCGGGTTGGCTATGCTGCCCCCGCTCGTCTTGTTGGATCGGCCGCTGCTGGCCTATGCCCTGGCAAACTGGCTGGGCATCAATGGCTGGCTGGCAGCATTGGCCCACCAGGAAACACCGGGACTGATGGCGCTGTTAACACATCGCCGTTTGCGCGGAATGGGGGCGACACTTTTCCACTGGCTCATCGCCCTGCCGCTGCTGGCCTGGGTTAGCCTGTTGTGGACAATGAACCAACCTCCTTCACCCCAATTTGGTTTGCTCATGCTTGTTTTGGCCTGGGCAATGATGGGGCTGTCTGTTGGCTTGCGCCGTTTGCGTTGGGTATACGGCCGTCCCTGGCAGATTGCTTCATTAACGGCCGCTTTGTTGGCGTTCGGTCTGGCATTTTATGACTTTGACGTTTCTTGGAGTACGTGGGTGGTGAGCGGAACGGCCGTTTACTTTTTGGCGGCCGTGTGGACCTTTCGCAGCTCCCGTTATTTCTATGTAGCCGGCTTCCTGTTCCCTATCGCCTGGCTGACTATTTGGGATTTAAGCGGTCTTGAATGGAGACATTGGTGGGCAAGTTTGGGCGCTTTCCCACTGGTTTATGTATTGGCCGGTATCTGGTTGGAATTGAAGCGGGGGCGGGAACGGCCGTTTACGCGGCCGTTTTATCACATGGCCCAGTTGATTAGTATGCCCTTGTTGGGGGGGAGTTTGCTCTGGGCGCTGTTTGTCTGGGATGACAGCGCGTTAATCTGGACGGTGTTTGTGCCCGCCTGGTTGAGTCTGACCGCCGTGGCTTATGCCTGGTTAACCGGGAAAACGGGCTGGGCGCATCTCTCCATCTGGTTAGGCACGTTGGCAGGCGGGCTGGCGGTTAAAACGTACAGTCACGGCAGCGGCCGTTCGGCAGCGTTGGTAGCCTGTCTGGCAATTGTTTACGTGCTGGCAGAACGAGCCTTACACACCCTGGCGATGAAGCCAATCAAAACACAGCATTTCGATTATCGTCGTTGGTGGCTGCTTTATAAACGGCCGTTACTTATTGCCGGTTGGGTTTTATCAGTGGCAGCCATTGGGGCGGCGTTACTGCGTAATCTGATTTTGTTGGGCGGCGGCCCGATACGCCAAAGCTGGGCGATTGTGGCCTTGCTACTTATCATTGGCTTGTATGCGCTTTCGGCGCGGCTGTTTCGGCGCGTTCATTTTGTCTGGCTGGCCTCGGCCCTCAGCGTCATTCCCTGGACGCTGGCGAGCCACCTGATTTGGGGTAACGAGATGGCCTGGTTGGGCCTGAGTTGGGTTGTGTTGGGATTGGGTTTGCTGGGAGCAGGGGCGCTGCTGGTACGCCGCCTGGGACTGGGGGAATGGAGTTGGCCGCCGCAGATCATTGCCCACATAGTCGTCCCTGTCGGTTTGCTGATGACTGTTTTTGATCCGGCCGTTGCCACCATCGCAGTAGAATTATCGTTGGGTTTCTATTTGGCGGCCACAGCCATTGACCGGCATTTTGGCTCGACCAAACCCCCCTCGTCCCGCTTCCTATTTCCCTTTGCCACTTTATTGCCTATCGGGACAATCTTTGCTTGCTTGTGGTTTTTTCCGGCCGTTCCAACCAGCAGTTTAGCGCTGGTCAGTTGGCTGTGGGCGCTGCCTTTGTTAGCCGCCGGACGCTGGCTGGCAAAATGGGAACCGGGGTATCGTTGGCCTTTTTATCTGGTGGCTTATGCCACTGCCTGGTTTGCCATTGCTATGACGGCTGGCGACACGGCCGTTCTGTCCCTCATACTGCTGCTTAATACCGGCATCGCCGTCTTGTCTGTCTGGTTGTTTCGGGAACCGCGCTGGTGGTATCCGGCAACACTGCTGCTGCCGCTGGCAGTGTGGGCGCTGCTGGCTGAGTTGGGCGTCACTGAAACTGGCTATTACGGTTGGACATTGGTGGCTGCGTCGGGTTTGTACCTGGCTGGCGCTTGGCTGCTGCGGCAGCGTGGTTTGCGCCGGTATGAAACGCCCCTCATAGGCATGACTTTTTTGGCGCTGGGTTTTGGCTTGCCCTTGTGCAGCGGCGGCCGTTTGGATGCGTTTGTTGGTTATGGCACGGCCGTCATCATTCTTACATTGGCGGCCGTCTGGTTGCGACGGCCGATTATCTTTAGCGCGGCCGTCGCCCTGGCAATTGTGCCCTATGGCGTGGTTGTTTCCTGGCTGGAATTGGGTTGGGAGAATGTGGGTTTTGCTATGTGGCCGGGCATTTTAGCAGCGCTGGCGCTGGCCGTTTATCTGGATCGGGTTTGGGGCATTGAACCAGCGCTGGTACAACCAAAGTTATCATCCGCCTTCCCCTGGAAACGATTTTGGCGTTGGCCGGGAGCAATTTGGGAGCGGTGGACGCGCTGGTGGGCGTTGTCATTGTACGCAGTAGCCATTGCTTTTGTGGGTTTTAGCGGGCTTGTTGGGCTGTTTGAAGCGTGGCGCTGGCTGCTGTTGTTGATGGGGGGAACGGCCGTTTTCCTCTGGTTGACCTACCGTTTTCGGCTGCGGGGTTGGTTGTTGGCCGCTGGTGTATGGGGCCAACTGGCAGCTTTAGCTTTCCTGTGGCTCATTGGTTTAACGGAGTCCGGCTCACAACTGGCGCTGGCCTTTATGCCGGTGACATTGTTTACTTTTTTCATGGGTTTTCTTGTGGAGCATGGTTTGTGGGAAACGGCATTACTGTATCGGGCAGACGGCCGTTGGCATCTGTCTCTGTCCGGCTGGTCGCTTCCTTTTTATGGACTGCTTTTTGTCAATTTTGCCATCGGCCAGGCACTCACCCTTGACCTGGGTTGGGAAAGCGCCATCGTAACATGGCTGCATGCAGTTATTATCGGGCTGCTGGCTACCCATTGGCGGCTCAAATTGTTAAGCTCTTTGGCGACGGCGTTGGGGGCGTTGGGGCTGTGGCAATGGTTGGCCTGGTTGGATATCTCTGGCACAGTTTGGCCGACGGCGATGGCCTTGTTAGCTCTGGTGTATGGCGTGGTGGGATATGGTTTGCGCCGCTGGCAGAGGGAAGGCTTTGTTGTGCCGGGTTGGGTGGATGTTTGGGAACGGCCGTTCATACGAGCCGGTTGGGTGGTATCGCTGCTGGCGCTGGCGGTCGCTCTGGTTTTAAGTATGCGTATTGTCCCTTCCCTTCTTTACCAGCCCTTATATCCCGCTGAGATTCAGGTAGCGTATATGTTGGTACGGACATTTGCTCTGTTGGGTCTTTTCTATCTGACGGCCGCGTTGGTTGAACGGCGTCTTCGCTTGAGTTATCTGGCGCTGTTGCTGCTGTTTGCCTCCTGGAGCCTGTGGCTGCTGCTCATTCAAGGCGCCCGCGAATTACAGCTTTACGCAGTTCCGGCCGGTTTTTATCTGCTGTTGATGGGTTGGCTTGAATGGACAAAGGGGAGCCGGACTGTGGCGCGTTGGCTGGATTGGCTAGCTGTATTTATTCTCTACGGCTCGGCCTTTTGGCAATCGTTTGGCCTGCATGGGGAACTATACGCTTTGTTGATGATGGGGGAGGGGCTGCTCATTGCCTGGTTGGGCAGTTGGCGTCGTTTACGGCGCTTGTTGTATCTGGGTGTGGCTGGGGTGGTTACGGCCGTTGGCGGGCAATTGATCGAGCCGTTATTCGCGCTGAACACCTTCGTTTTGCTGCTATTGGGGGCGGCATTGGTTGGGCTGGGTATCGCTTTGGAACGTCGCCTGGAAAAAGTGCGCGAGTTTTCTTATGAACTGCGGGCCAAAATGGAACATTGGGAGTGAGGTAATATGAAAGAGACTGCGATGAAAAAGAAAGCTGCCTGGCATAACGTGCCCATCTTAGGGCGACTGTTTTCCTTCCTGGCCCGCCGAAAAAATTTGTTGATTGGGCTAATTTTAATCGCTGCCAATGCCATTGCCTGGTTCAGTGTTGCCAGCCGTGTGGAGTTGGTGGAAGCGGCCCCCATTTTGCATCCAGAAATTGCCGAAATTCGGACACATTGGCAAGCGGGGGATGCTGTCGGAGAGACATTCAGCGTCCTGGTCACAGACCAGATGGCAATGGAGACGGCCGCCTGGTTTATTGAACCGCGCCCCAATCTTCCCTTCAGCCATCCCCAAATTGAGATTCACCCGGATGGCGTGGTTGGCGGCGGGCTGGTTTATTTTATGGGTCTGCGTACTCCCGTATTTGGCCGGGCCACCATTTACCTGGAGAATGGCAAGCCTCAGGGTATCATCGAAGAAGTGGGTGTTGCCGGAACCAAAGCGCCTGCTTTTGTCTTGGCAGCGATCAAGCAAGGTCAGGCAGTGTATGACCAGATGTCGCTGCCGATTGAGGTGACAAAATTGGAATTACGGGAAGGGGAGGTATTGGTGGAAGGCGTTTACCGATAAACACATAAGGATCGACAAAAACACCGTGCATATGAAATCAGCTAATCTTGGTCTCGTGGGCTAGGCCGTTGAGGGTTACTTTAAGTTGGTTCAGGACATCACGGCCGATAATAGCTTCTGAACCGGAAGGTACACCGACGGCACGAATACCATGAATAGTATGATCTCCAATATGTACGGCCGTCAAATTCACCTTTACTGACTCCCCTACCACACCCCGCATCTGCTTCTGCTCAACATACCTGGCTCCGGCGGCAGTCAAAACATCAGTCGGGATCATGGTAGCATCTGCACCGGAATCAAGCAGGGCTATTACCTGTTGTCGGGTGGTTGTTTCTCCCGAAGAGCTGAGACCAACGGGAACTACCGGAGCAGCCGGTTCATAGCTGCGGTCATAGTCGTAACTGGTTGTCATGAGCCGTTGCGGACAAGACGGGGGGAACGAAAACGAAGTTCGGGTTCAGGTAACGGCCGTACTTGTTTCATCAACACGACCTCATTCGGGTATTGGGCATCCAGGCGGCGCAGCAAGGCTAATTCATCTTGGTCGTGATCAATGAGTTGTCCTTGATAAATGGCTACATATTCTCCAGCATAGCGTACCATTAGTTCATTGTGCATGATGCGATAAGCAGCTTCTTCCTGGGTCATTGCTGTTTCTTCACCAGCGGCCGGAATCTGAGCCGCCTCCGCCAAAGTAACGGCCGTGTCCAGCACATCATCTACCGGCCGTTGTTGCATTCGGGCCAGTTCACGGACGCGGCGATAAAGTGTATGGGGAATGGAAATGTTTATTTGTTCAGCCATAGGTTATGCTCCTGTGACAATTTGTCTGCCCTTATTATACTCGAATTATGAATCTAAATGTTCCAGAACCCATAACACAGCCAGCTTGATTGCACCCAATTCATGAAAACGGCGGTTGTGTCGTTCGCTGGATTTTACGGCCGTTAAATGACATGGATTCATGCCAATTGCTTCACAAAATGCCTTTTGCGTAATCCCCTTAGCCCGCATCTGTTTAGTCAACTCATCCAGTGTCACGCTGTCCAGATATGCTTGTAAACTGTCTAGATCAGTCACGGCCGTTTTCTCGACACCGCTTGACCTCTATCACCACAAAACTGTCTGGCTCCGCCAGATACGTCAGTCCCAACGCCGCACAATGATGACAGTAGCCACGTTTGCCTTTGTAACAGCTGCATGTAGACTGCATGCCCCCTTCTTGTGCCTCGATGGAGACGTTGTAATCGCCATGATTGCCGCGCACAACGGCCGTTATCTTCCGTTCCCGCCGCTGCCGGTCCCAAAACTTGCCCACATACCGTTTGACTTTGGGGCTGTTGGCATGGCGGGACTGAGGCCACCGGTCTTGAATTTCTTGTTGTAAAGCCACACTATTTTCATCACTCATAATCACCTACTCGAAATTAATCGGCTATGGACGCCTAAAACAACGTCCTGGCCCAACGCGGCATCTCCTCCGCAATAAATGAGCGAACTTCGTCTCGATCTTTTGTTCCCGCAGTCCCTTCCCGCCAAACATTTATCACCTCGCTGGCAAAGAAAGACGGCGAATCAGTCGCCCAATCCTTAAACTCTGTTTTTGATTTGTACTCAAACAAATAAAAACCCATCAACAGCCCTATACACATCTGCCGCGCTTCCCAATCCAGTCCCGTTATGTGGTACTTTCGCATCTCTTCCAGGTATGGGTCAAGCGCTTCCTGAATCAGTTGCTCGGCCGCTTCGCCCGTTTCCACATAACCATAGCGAGTATTGCCGGCGCGATCCCAAACCTCTTCCGGCGTCAAACTTTCCAGCTCGGCCAACAGTCCTACGGTTATCTCTTCGGCATCCACATTGGAAAGGTACGCCAGGGCCAAGGATGCAATTTCATCGGCTAACTTTTCATCGTCGGCTGCCAACTGCTGCAAGATAGCGAATGCGTCTTCAGGGGAAAGGTTGTTGATAATATCGTGTGGATTTTTCATCATTGTTATGTTCTTCATTTGATTATGAGACTATTGGCGTTGTTAGCAGATCACAGGGCGTTCTTGATGCAGAAGGTTTAACAAATCGGATAAACGGCCGTTTCGCCCCACAAACCCTATCATTGACTGACATTTCATTGAAAGCGTATCACCAGCCAATTCATCCCAATTTAGTGCAAGGTCAAATACAAGCGTTTGCAATTCCACTAAATCAAAGTGGTCGCATATGTTTATTCGTAACTGCCGTAGAAAATTTTTATCTTCATTCATCTTGGTTGATGCACTTTCGAGTACTGCCATAATGCACGATCTAACTCACGCATCGAAACATTGTTTTGGCTCGCTAAATTACGACAAACTTGTGTATAAGTCCACCAAAAATCGAAGTTATACTTTGGCAGATGATCTATATTGAGCGACCAGAGGGCGCGAAAGTCAAGGATTGGATAAGGATCGGGGTGACACCAATGCAAAATGACAGAAGCCATTGGCCAAGCTACGCCAGATAAAAGCATGAGTATTTCAACGCGTAGTTGCTCATGTTCTGTAGTCAAGGAAGTGCCTGTAACAACCTCTATAAAATCAGCGTCGTTCTTTTCACAACGTGGGCAGATTCTTATCCAACACAG
>JAAEOP010000763.1 GCA_024223125.1 Chloroflexota bacterium | reverse complement strand
CACAGTGGTCACCGGACGGGTAGACCGGGGCACGATGATTCCCAACACCGAAGTAGAGATAGTGGGTTTGAAAGATGAGTCACGCAAAGTCACCGTCACTTCTATGGAGATGTTCCACAAGATACTAGACAAGGTAGAAGCGGGAGACAATGCGGGGCTGTTGCTGCGCGGTGTGGCTCGCGATGAAGTGGAGCGGGGTCAGGTATTGGCCAAGCCGGGCAGTATTACCCCCCATCGCAAGTTTGCCGGTGAGGTGTATGTATTGCGGAAAGATGAAGGGGGACGGCACAAAGCGTTTTTCCCTGGCTATCGGCCGCAGTTCTACATCCACACACTCGATGTGACAGGGACGATTTCCTTACCGGAAGGTGTAGAGATGGTGATGCCGGGAGACAATGTGGAAATGATAGTGGAATTGATCACGCCGGTAGCATTGGAAGAAGGCGGCCGCTTTGCCATTCGTGAAGGTGGTCTGACGGTTGGGTCTGGCGTTATTACCAAGATTTTGGATTAGGAGTTGTTCATTTTCCTGGAAATAACAAAGTGGTTTCCGGGAAAATGATTTTGAGGCGACCTATGGCTAAACAAAGAATTCGTATTCGTTTGAAGGCATATGATCATCGCGTTCTTGATCAGTCGGCCAAGCGTATTGTGGGTACTGCGGAGCGTACTGGCGCGCGTGTAGTAGGGCCGGTTCCGTTACCGACTAAGATTGAACGTTTTACGGTTCGCCGCAGTACGTTTATTGATAAGGATTCTCATGAGCATTTTGAGATTCGGACGCATAAACGGCTGATTGATGTTATTAATCCAGATTCTAAAACGATTGATACATTGATGCGATTGAATTTACCGGCTGGTGTAGATATTGAGATTTCGATTTAGAGATTAGAGATTTTTTGGCAGTATGTACTTGCCAATCTCTGATAGGATGATGCAGCATCACCCGGTTGCTGACAGTCCTGGAGGTAATTTATGAATAGTTTACTGGGTGTGAAATTGGGCATGTCTCAGGTTATTGATGAAAACGGTGTCGTGACACCAGTAACCATTATTCAAGCTGGGCCATGTTACGTAACACAGATTAAAACACAAGAAACTGACGGTTATACGGCCGTGCAGCTAGGATTTGGGGAAGCCAAAGAGAGACGCCTCAGTAAAGGGCAGAAAGGTCATCTTGGTTTGCTCTCAACCGATAAGAAACATCCTCATCGGAAAGCCAATAATAGCATCCCCGCACTCAAACATTTACGCGAATTTCGCACTAAAGATGTAGGTGAGTACGAAGTTGGTCAGGAGCTTAATGTTGAGCAGTTTGAGATTGGTAAGAAAGTGGACGTGACCGGCAAGTCAAAAGGTCGCGGTTTTACAGGTGTTGTCAAACGATGGGGTTTTGCCGGCGGTATAAAAACGCATGGCCAATCTGATCGCTGGCGTGCTCCTGGTTCAATTGGGGCCACTTCTGGTACTGGTCATGTCTTTAAGGGTAAGAAAATGGCTGGCCGTACGGGTAATAAGCAATTTACCGCCCAAAATCTTGAGGTCATGCGGATCGATTCAGAAAAGAACCTGATTGCTGTGAAAGGCTCCGTTCCGGGCGCTAAGGGCGGTTTGGTTTTTGTTCGGGATGCAGCAAAAGGTTAGCGGAGGCGTGATGATGAATATTCCAGTATATAACATGGCTGGCGAGGAAGTTAGCAACGTAGAGCTTCCGGCCACTATATTTGAAGCAAAAATTAACCGGGGTTTGATGCATCAGGCTTTGGTGCGTCAACTGGCTAATGCGCGTTTAGGTACGCGCAAAGTTAAAGGTCGTTCCGAAGTGAGATATTCAACGGCCAAGATTTACCGCCAGAAGGGAACGGGTAATGCTCGTCACGGCAGTCGGCGGGCGCCCATTTTTGTAGGCGGTGGTGTTGCTCATGGTCCGCAGGTACGTAAGCACACTAAGAATATGCCCCGAAAGATGCGGCGGGCAGCGTTGCGTTCGGCGTTGAGTGTGAAGGCCAGCAACGGTGAAATTGTTGTTCTGGACGATCTGTCTTTGGACACACCGCGAACCAAGGAGATAGTGAGTCTGCTAGATCGCTTGGTTGAAGGGAACAGTACATTGATTTTGTTGGCAGATCGTAATGAGAATGTAGAACGCTCGGCGCGGAATTTACCAGATGTGAAGATATTACGGGCTAGTTATCTTAATATTCGTGATTTATTGGGGTACGAGAAAGTACTGGCGCCATTGGCTGCATTGGATGTGGTTAAAGGTTTTTTGGATGATGCAGAGGAACTTTTTGTTCAGGAGACAGAGTTGGCCGATGAAGCGGAAGTGGTAGAGGAGGCATAGCGATTATGCAGTTACATTGGCGAGATATTATTCGTCGGCCTGTGATTACAGAAAAGAGCGGCTTTCAGGCTGATTTTTACAATCAATATACTTTTGTGGTAGATGAGCGGGCTAACAAACATATGATCAAGCAAGCGGTAGAATTGGCTTGGCCTGATGTTGATGTGGAAAAAGTCCGTGTGATGAAGATGCCGGCAAAACGGGCGCGACGACTGCGCCGTGTGACGGTACGGAAATCAGGATGGAAGAAGGCAATTGTAACTCTTTCTCCTGGTAATTCGATTGATTTATTTGAAGGTGTGTAACTATACAGATGTCGTACCCGCGAAGGTGGGTATTCAGATGTGTGGATTCCTGTCTTTGCAGGAATGACCTGTATAGCCACTTAATTTCGTAGCAAGGGCGAAGGTTCTTGACATTTGGGGTGATGTTCCCAAATGGTTAAAAAATCTAGTGTCTGTCCTTGGAGGAATGTATGCCAATTAAAGTTTATAAGCCAACTTCGCCTGGCCGTCGTGATATGAGCGGCCAAACTTTTGAGGAAGTGACGCGCTCGACGCCAGAGCGGTCTCTGACTCAGGGTATACGGAAGCATGGCGGCCGTAATTTTCGGGGCAAGATTACAATTCGCCACCGAGGTGGCGGCCATAAACGTCGTTATCGTGAAATTGATTTCAAGCGACGTGACAAATTTGATATTCCAGCGCGGGTGGCTTCAATTGAATATGATCCAAACCGCTCGGCGCGTATTGCGTTATTGTTTTATGCAGATGGCGAGAAACGATACATTGTTGCTCCCTTGGGTTTACGGGTGGGTGACTCTGTGATGAGCGGGCCTAATGCAGATATTCGTCCTGGTAATGCAATGTCTTTGAATGATATTCCCCTGGGTACGATGATTCATAATGTGGAGCTGCAGGTTGGGCGTGGGGCGCAGTTGGTGCGTTCGGCGGGTACATCCGCTCAGTTGCTCTCGAAGGATCATCCTCAACATGCGTTGGTGCGTTTGCCATCTGGCGAAGAGCGTTATATAGCCAAAGAGTGTCTAGCAACGATTGGTCAGGTGGGTAATGTGGAGCATGGGAATGTTAAGTTGGGTAAAGCGGGACGGAAACGTCATATGGGTATTCGGCCGACAGTTCGTGGGTCGGCGATGAATCCGAACGACCATCCACATGGTGGTGGTGAAGGACGTTCTCCGATTGGTATGCCTGGGCCGAAGACGCCGTGGGGCCAACCGGCTCTGGGGCATCGGACACGCCGTAATAAGGCAACGGACAAGTATATTTTCCGTCGTCGTAGCAAGAAACGCAGGTAGGAGGCGGTATAGAATGGGACGTTCACTAAAGAAAGGACCTTATGTAGATCCAAAGTTGTTACGTAAGGTTGAAAGAATGAATGATTCGAGACAGCAGCGTCAGGTAATTCGTACCTGGTCGCGGTCGAGTACAATTTTTCCGCAGATGGTGGGACATACGATTGCTGTGTATGACGGCCGTCGCCATATCCCCATCTATATTACTGAAAACATGGTCGGTCATAAGTTGGGCGAGTTTGCTCCCACACGCACTTACCGTGGTCATATCAGTAGAGCGGAGAAGAAGGGGCGTCGGTAATTATGGCTGAAGCATTTGAAGTTAAAGCAAAGTTAAGCTATCTGCAAATATCTCCGCGTAAGGTGCGTCTGGTTGTAGATGCGGTTCGTGGTAAGGGCGCAGATGAAGCGCTGGATATGTTGCAGTTTATGCCCCAAAAAGCAGCTGACCCTGTTTATAAGTTAATTCAATCAGCAGTAGCAAATGCTGAGGATAATTATGGGTTGGAAGCTGATGAACTTCTTATTGGCCGTATTTTTGCAGACGAAGGGCCTACTCGGCGGAAAGGTCGTTATGGCGGTTTGTTTGCCGGCCGCGGCCGTTTTCGGCCGCAATTACGACGCTCGTCGCATGTGACTGTTGTGCTGGCGGAAAGAGATGTTGTTGATTATGGGGATTATTAGGGACAGTAAACAGTGTTCAGTGTTCGGTGACGGGTAGAAGAACTGATAACTGACAACTGCTAAGATGGAGGCATAAATTGGGACGTAAAGTACATCCAGTAGGATTTCGTTTGAAATCAATTCGTGAGTGGAATACTCGTTGGTATGCCGAAGGTCGGCATTATGCAGATCGGCTGCATGAAGATTTTGCCATACGCAAACTTATTAAAAATGAGATGCCTAAAGCAGGCATCTCGTTGGTGGAGATTGAGCGGGCGCCTAAACAGGTGCAGGTGACAGTTCATACGGCGCGTCCGGGTATTGTGATCGGCCGTAAAGGTGCTTCTGTAAAAGATTTGCGGGCAAAATTGCGTAACCTGACCGGTAAATCCATTCGGGTTGAGGTAGAAGAGGTTTCGCAGCCAGATACGAACGCGCAGCTTATTGCGGAAAATATTGCCGGTCAATTAGAGCGACGTATTTCTCACAGCCGGGCGATGAAACGAACGATTCAACAAGCGATGCGCCAGGGCGCGGAAGGTGTCCGTATTGAGGTGGGCGGCCGTTTGGGCGGGTCTGAAATGGCGCGTAAAGAAAAGATGTGGGACGGCCGTGTGCCGCGCAATACGATTCGGGCAGATTTAGATTATGGATTTGCAGAAGCGTTGACTACCTTTGGCATGATTGGGGTAAAAGTTTGGGTTTACAAAGGTGAAATCCTGCCCCAGAAGTCTGGGCTAGAGGCGATGGAAGTCTATATTAGTGAATAAGTGGAGAGACTTGAGGTCAAAAGGAATATTCCCAACGCCTTCAGTTTCCATCTCTATTTTTGGGAGAAGAGATTATGTTAATGCCAAAACGGACTAAATATCGCAAGCAGTTTCGCGGCCGTATGCGAGGATTCGCCAAAGGCGGTACCGATTTGCTACACGGCGAGGTAGGCTTGCAGGCATTAGAACCAGGCTGGATTACCAGCCGACAAATTGAAGCGATTCGTCGTGTGGCTGTGCGCCACAATAAACGTCGCGGTAAATATTGGATTCGTATCTTTCCTGATAAACCAGTGACCGCCAAGCCGGCTGAAACTCGTATGGGTAAAGGTAAAGGATCTGTAGACCATTACGTTGCTGTTGTAAAACCGGGTCGCATTCTTTTTGAAATTGCTGGCGTACCCGAAGATCAGGCCCGCGAAGCGCTGCGTTTAGCCAGCTATAAGCTACCGATTAAAACACAAATTGTTTCACGGGAGGATAGATTGTAATGGCTAATATTGTTGAACTTCGTGAAATGAATGAGAGTAAACTGGCAGAAATGTTGGATGATGCGCGAGAAGATTTGTTTAATCTGCGTTTTCGTCGCACGTCTGGTCAATTGGAAGATTACTCCCGCTTGAAGGCAGCTCGCCGCAACATTGCTCAACTGGAGACAGTGATTCATATGCGCCGTCTGGCTGTGGAAGCTGCGGTCGCTCATCCCGAAATCGCTGCGGCCTTGAATGGTGAAGAGTGGGAGGCTGAGGCGCATTTTGATTATGAGGATAGCGCCTGGCTGGTTGAGTTTAATGATGCTGATGGCGACGAAGTGGCTACAGCGTCTGTGAAT
The DNA here is from genome assembly GCA_024223125.1 of Chloroflexota bacterium. Next base: position 34,868 of record JAAEOP010000763.1, on the reverse strand, counting down.
GTGAATAAAAAGCAGCCCAAGAGCAAGCGGGAAGCGGCTAAAAAGGGCCAACCTCAACTTGTTACAAGTTATAACATAGCAGGGTAGGTGAAAGATGAGAGAACAACGTAAACGTCTGCAAGGCGTCGTTACCAGCGACAAAATGGATAAAACTGTGGTGGTTGCGGTAACAACAACAAAGCGCCATCCTGTCTATGGCAAGGTGATGCGTCTGGTAAAAAAGTATAAGGCTCATGATGAGAATAATGATTGTCATGAAGGTGATCGGGTTCAAATTATAGAATCCCAGCCGATTAGTCGTCATAAGCGTTGGTCGGTCGTCTCCATTTTGGAGCGGGCACGTTAAGGAAGGTAGGCCATGATTCAAAAGGAAAGCCGATTGAAGGTAGCCGATAATTCTGGCGCGCGCGAAATCCTGGTTATTCAGGTGATGGGTGGCTCGGCACGGCGTTATGGAAGTGTAGGCGATCTGGTGACAGCGACGGTAAAGAAAGCTGTGCCTAATTCGGCCGTGAAAAAAGGAACGATTGTGCGGGCTGTTGTGGTGCGTACAAATAAAGAATATAAGCGCGATGATGGCAGTTATATTCGCTTTGACGACAATGCGGCCGTTATTGTGGATGAAGAGAGTAAGAATCCGGTAGGGACTCGTATTTTTGGTCCAGTGGCTCGTGAGCTGCGTCAGTCCGGCTACATTCGTATTCTGTCGTTGGCGCCGGAGGTGCTTTAATCATGCGTATTAAAGTTGATGATGAGGTAGAAGTTATTGCCGGTAACTATAAGGGTGTGCGGGGCGCTGTGCAGCGGGTTATCCCGCATAAGGACCGTGTGGTTGTGGCTGGGGTGAATTTGGTGAAGAAGCACCAACGGCCGCAGCAGACAGGCGGTCGGGCACAGGCACCCGGCGGCATTATTGAGTTTGAAGCGCCGGTTGATGTTTCTAACGTGATGTTGGTTTGCCCTCATACGGATGAGCCAACTCGTATTGGTATTCGTCGGGATGAAGACGGCCGTCGTATTCGCTACTCTAAGAAAAGCGGCAATGATATTGATTGATTTAGGATTTAACCGAAGGTGAGCCAGGAAGCCCACAATACAGTTTGGACTATTAGAATTGTATGGTTGCCTGCCACTCAACTCGGAGGATAACATGTTTGCACCATTAAAAGAACAGTATCAGAATGACGTGGTACCGTCGCTAATAGACACTTTTGAATATAAAAGTGTCATGCAGGCGCCGCGGCTTACAAAGGTTGTGGTAAACGTGGGTTTGGGTGAGGCATTGGATAATGCCAAGGCCATTGAGTTTGCTTTGAATGATATTACGGCCATTACCGGACAGAAACCAGTGGTAACGAAGGCTAAGAAGTCTATTGCCAGCTTCAAACTGCGAGAGGGTCGGGCGATTGGTATGAAGGTGACGCTGCGCGGAGAACGGATGTGGTCTTTTTTGACCCGGCTGATTCATGTGGCTCTGCCGCGTACCCGTGATTTTCAAGGTGTGTCACCGGATTCTTTTGACGGCCGTGGAAACTACACCTTAGGTTTACGAGAGCAGCTCATCTTCCCGGAAATTGATTACGATCAAATTGATAAGATTCGGGGGATGGAAGTAACGATTGTGACAACAGCAAAGACGGATGAAGAAGGACGCCAATTATTAGGGATGTTGGGGATGCCTTTCCGTCAGGAATTGGAACAGTAAATAATGTCACCCATATTGTCCGTAAGTAAATAACCAGAATAGGTTTGTTTATACTGCGGACAGGAGAGAAAAGATGGCCAAGAAATCTATTGTTGCGCGTGAAAGCAAGCGCAAATATCGGGTCCGGGTACGGAATCGTTGTAAATTATGTGGGCGTCCACGGGGGTATATCCGCCGTTTTGGACTGTGCCGCATTTGTTTTCGTGAAGAAGCGCTTAAGGGTAATATCCCTGGTGTTGTGAAGGCGAGTTGGTAGGAGGTGCCCTATGTCTATGAGTGATCCGATTGCTGATATGTTAACTCGCATACGTAATAGTTTGATGCGTGAGCATGCAACTGTTTCTATGCCCCATTCTAAAGTAAAAGAGTCTATTGCTGACGTTTTGAAGTCAGAAGGCTATATTGAGGAGTTTCAGGTTTTGACCGAAAAGCCATTTCCTGTGCTGCATGTAAAACTGAAATATGTAGGCGGCCGTCGGGATCGCCGTTCAGTCATAACAGGATTGGAGCGGGTGAGCAAACCAGGACGTCGTGTTTATGTAGGAAAAGGCGAAATCCCCTGGGTTTTAAGTGGTATGGGTATGGCCGTCCTGACTACCTCGAAAGGTATCATGACCGGGCAGCAGGCGCGTCGTCAAGGTGTTGGCGGCGAGGTCATCTGTAAAGTCTGGTAACTGGAGGTTTGAAATGTCTCGAATTGGAAAGCAACCCATTACCCTGCCAAAAGGGGTAAGTGTTGAACAGAAAGGGTCTACCCTTTCAATGAAAGGGCCAAAAGGCCAATTGTCGCAATCGTTTCATCCGGATATGCTCATCGAATTAGAAGATGGGGTATTGACGGTGAAACGGCCGACTGATTCTCGTGACCATCGTTCTTTGCACGGTTTAACCCGCGCTCTGCTGAATAATATGGCTGTAGGCGTTAGCGAAGGGTTTAGCAAGGTGCTGTTGATTGAAGGCGTCGGGTATCGAGCGGAGATGAATGGGAAGAACCTAGTTTTGAATGTAGGTTATTCGCACCCGGTTACATTTGATCCCCCGGCAGACGTCTCGTTTGAGGTTGAGAATCGGGGAAAGAAAATCACTGTTTCTGGAATTGATAAACAAGTAATCGGCCAATTATCAGCCGTTATTCGTAAACAGCGTCCGCCGGAACCTTACAAGGGCAAGGGGATACGTTACGAGGGTGAATATATTCGCCGTAAAGCTGGTAAGGCTGGTAAAGTATAAAGGGGTATTACGATGGCTGTAAAATCACGTAAGGCACGGAAGCGTCGTCATCGTCGGATTCGGGCGCGTATTTCAGGCACGGCCGTACGGCCGCGCCTGAATGTGTTCCGTAGTTTGGACCATATTTATGCCCAGCTTATTGATGATGAGGCCGGACAAACAATGGTGTCGGCTTCTACTGTGGATAAAGCGTTGCGGGTAGATATGAATGGCAAAACAAAGAAGGAACAGGCGGGCTTGGTGGGCAAAGCAGTAGCGGAACGCGCTCAGGCGGCTGGTATTGATCAGGTTGTGTTTGATCGTGGCGGTTATTTGTATCACGGCCGTGTCAAAGCATTGGCTGATGGGGCACGCGAAGGCGGCCTGGAATTCTAAAGGAGACGACGATGGGCCAAAGACGAAAAAAATTTGAACAAGAATATGACGAGCGCATTATTGATATTAAGCGTGTCGCCAAAGTTGTAAAAGGCGGTCGCCGTTTCTCATTCCGCGTCACTGTCGTAGTAGGTGACAATAAAGGGGGTGTGGCTGTAGGTATTGGCAAAGCCCGGTCTGTGCCAGACGCTATCCGCAAAGCATTGGAAGCGGCCCGTAAATCAATGGAACCGGTTTCTATGGTGGGCAGCACGATTCCCCATGAGATTGTGGGCCGGCACAGCTCGGCCCGTGTGCTATTAAAACCAGCTTCTCCCGGTACTGGCGTTATTGCCGGCGGAGGCGTGCGCGCAGTGCTTGAGGCGGCCGGTTATAAGGATATTCTTTCCAAATCGCTGGGTAGCGACAATACATTGAATGTACTGCTGGCGACAATGGATGGTTTGCGGCGCATGAAACAGGTCAAGCAGATAGCTTCTGATCGCGGTAAAGAGATAGAACAGGTGATGCCGTTTTGGAGTCGAAGCTGATGAGTAAAAAATTACGCATTACATATGCTAACAGCGCCATCGGACGTAAACAGAACCAAAAAGGGACAATCCGCGCCCTGGGTTTTAAGAAGTTGAATCAGACGGTTGTGCATGAAGATACGGCCGTCATTCGAGGCATGATCAATACGGTCAGCCATCTAGTAACAGTAGAAGAGGTAGAATCATGAAATTACACGATCTGCGCCCAGATTCAGGTTCAAAATCGAAGCGCAAGCGAGTAGGTCGTGGTATTGCGGCCGGGCAAGGTAAAACTGCCGGTCGGGGTACCAAAGGCCAAAATGCACGCAGCGGTGGGGGCAAAGGGATTTACTTTGAAGGCGGTCAGCTGCCTTTAGCTCGCCGTTTACCGTATAAACGCGGTTTCACCAATATCCGCAAAATCTATTACAAACCAGTTAACCTGGTTCGTCTAGCAGAATTTGATTTTGGTGATATTGACGTTACTCCGGCAGTGATGGCGGCCGTCGGTCTCATTAAAAAAGAGAGTGATCCAGTTGTCGTATTGGGTGATGGTGAAATCAAAGCAGCGTTAACGATTAAGGCACATCGCTTTTCAAAGGTGGCCAAAGAAAAGATTGAAGCTGCTGGCGGCAATATTGAAGTGCTGCCATACCAAAAGTAAAGAGGTAATAGAATGATTGAATCTATGCGCGCAGCTTTTGCTTTGCCTGATTTACGCCGCCGGATATTGTTTACTGTTTTTCTATTGGTTATCTATCGGCTAGTGGCAAATATTCCGGTGCCTGGCGTAGACCTGGAAGCGTGGCTGGCATTTACAAACCAACAAAGCGCCAATCAAGTTGTGAATTTTCTCGACCTTTTGTCTGGTGGGGCGGTTCGTAACTTTTCTGTCATGGCCATGGGGGTTTACCCGTACATCACAGCTTCCATTATCGTCCAGTTATTGACCCCCATTATTCCTCAGTTACAAGAGCTGTCATCTGAAGGCGAATCTGGTCGAAATAAAATAAACAAGTACACCTATTATCTGACTGTGCCGTTGGCGTTCTTGCAGGCAGTTGGTCAAATTCGTCTGGTAGGTTTCAGCCTCGGCGTTGATGGGTTAGCCACCATTATGCCGAACTTTGGTTTGGAAGCTGGCAGCATCTTACCGACTATGACAACGTTGTTTGCCATGTTGGGTGGTACGATGTTTGCCATCTGGCTGGGCGAGTTGATTACGGAGGACGGTATTGGGCAAGGGATTTCGATGATTATCTTTAGCGGTATTGTGGCCGGCATTTTACCTGGCTTGGCCCGCTTGTTTGCGCCCGAGAGTACGACTGCCCAAACTGTCTTTACGATGACGGCTTTTCTACTTATAACGATTGCGACGTTGTTGGTTGTAGTGGTGATTCAAGAAGGACAGAGACGAATACCGGTGCAATACGGCCGTCGGGTACGCGGCCGCAAAGTGTACCAGGGTCAAAGCAGTTATATTCCGCTCAAAGTGAACACGGCCGGTATGATTCCCATCATCTTTGCCAACTCCATCGTTATCTTCCCGCCACTAATTGCCGGTTTGTTTGTGGATGGCAGTGGTAGTTTCGTTGATCAGGTGGCTACGAGTGTGGCCGGTTTTGCCAATCAAGACCCCAGTCAGCTTGGATTTTACCTGTACTGGCTGCTTTTCTTCTTGCTTGTTGTTGGTTTCACTTACTTTTACACAGATGTTATGGTCAGGCAGCAAAACATTCCCCAAACATTGCAAAGACAGGGTGGTTTCATACCCGGTATTCGTCCTGGCAAGCGCACTGAAATTTACGTCATGTCAGTTGTGCGCCGTATTACTTTTGCCGGGGCAATCTTCCTGGGCACAATCGCTGCTCTCCCTGGAATTATGCAGTTTATCGGCTTTGTGATTGGCATTCAGGGGTTACAAAACAGCACATTGGTCATTAGCGGCTCCGGTATGATCATCGTTGTAGGCGTCGTTATTGATACGATGCGCCAACTCGAATCACAACTGCTCATGCGTCAGTATGAAGGATTCCTATAAAATGGCACTTTATATTGTGTTAATAGGCGCGCCTGGCGCTGGTAAAGGCACACAGGCCAAACTTCTGGCAAAAGAATTGGGTCGGCCGCAAGTGGCGACTGGAGATTTATTCCGCGCCAACTTAAAGAACCAGACTGAATTAGGCAAGCTGGCCCAAACTTATATGGACAAAGGTGAATTAGTTCCTGATGAAGTGACGGTCGCTATGGTGCGGGATCGTCTCTCACAGCCGGATTGTGAAAAAGGCGCCATTTTGGATGGTTTCCCGCGCACCCCGGCTCAAGCCGAAGCATTGAATGGGTTATTGGCTGAATTTGACTCTGAGATTACGGCCGTTCCCCATATCCATGTTGAAACTGATGTGTTGGTAGCGCGTCTGTTGAAGCGGGCTGAAATTGAAGGTCGGGCTGATGACAACGAAGAAACAATTCGTACCCGGATGCGTGTTTACCAAGAGGAGACGGCGCCATTACTTGATTACTATGAAAAAAATAATCTTCTGGTAGAAGTTGATGGTGATCGCTCTATTGAAAGCGTTCAAGCTGATCTGGTAAGCATAATTCGTGAGAAAACGGTATAGGACTGGACAAAAAAGAAAAAGATGGGAAAATACTGGGTCGCTATTGACAATCCAATATTTTCCATTCACATAAGTTGATAACAAGCTTTTTATAGGCAAGCAACCGCCATTTAATCTTGTGCGTATGCCTGTGAAAAATTAGGAGCAAAACGATGAAAGTATCTGCGTCTGTAAAACGTCGTTGCCCAAAATGCAAAATTATTAAACGGAAGGGTGTTGTGCGTGTGATATGTGTTGATCCTAATCACAAACAGCGCCAGGGATAGAAGAAGAGGTGTAAGCGGTAGACAGTAATCAATGTAGATTACAAATACTGGTTACCCATTACGGAGGAAACATGGCTCGTATTGCTGGTGTTGATATTCCCCGAAATAAGCGGGTAGAGATTAGTCTGACCTATATTTTTGGTATTGGCAAAACAAGCAGCCGAAATATTTTGGCTAAAGCTGGCGTCAATCCAGATGCTCGTGTTCAAGATTTGTCTGAATCTGATGTGATGAAGTTACGTCAGATTATTGACAAAGAATACAATGTTGAAGGTGATTTACGCCGTGAAGTGAATATGAATATTAAGCGGCTGACAGAGATTGGGTGTTACCGTGGGCTGCGTCATCGTCGTCACTTACCCGTACATGGTCAGCGCACAAAAACAAATGCTCGTACTCGCAAAGGTCCAAAGAAAACGGTTGCGGGTCGGGGTCGCCGTAAGGGCGGTAAATAGAGGGTGACTTATGGGACGTAGAAGAGGACAATCTCGCAAAAAAGTAAAGAAGATGGTGCCGCAAGGTCAGGCTCATATTTTTGCGACATTTAATAATACGATTGTGACGATTACTGATTTGAATGGGAATACAGTTTCCTGGGCCAGCGCTGGTAGTTCTGGTTTTAAGGGATCGCGTAAGAGTACCCCTTATGCGGCTCGTCTGGCAGCCCAAAGCGCGGCCAGAGACGCAAAAGACAGTGGCATGCAAGAAATGGATGTCATTGTTAAAGGGCCAGGCCCAGGACGGGAACAGGCGATTCGCAGCCTGCAAGCTTCAGGAATTAGAGTTAAAAGTATTCGCGATATTACGCCGGTACCACATAATGGCTGCCGGCCGAAGAAAAAGCGTCGCGTTTGATTTATTAATGAAAGCCGAGAGGGAAGACGGGTTGCCACGCCTGTAAACCTCTCCAAAGGTTATTCCTGCGCAGGCAGGAATCCACACACCTGGATACCCGCGAAGGCGGGTATGACAGTCGAGAATGGAGGTAGTAAGTTGGCAAGATATACTGGACCAGTATGTAAGCTTTGTCGCCGTGAAGGTGAGAAGCTGTTCTTAAAGGGATCGCGCTGTTTAACGCCTAAGTGTTCGTATGAACGACGCTCGTATCCACCAGGGGAACACGGCCGTGACAGTCAATTCCGTCGCGGGCGTGCTTCTGACTATTTGTTGCAGCTGCGCGAAAAACAAAAAGCGCGGCGTATTTATGGGGTCTATGAACGGCAGTTTAGCCGTTATTTTAAGAAGGCCACCCGTCAGGTAGGTTTGACCGGTACCAATTTATTGGTTTTGCTGGAAAGCCGTATGGATAATGTGGTTTATCGTTTGGGTCTGGCGGAATCGCGGGCACATGCCCGTCAGGTTGTTAATCATGGGCATATTATGCTTAACGGCCGTAAAACCGATGTGTCTTCAGCACGAGTTTCCCCAGGCGACACGATTTCCATCCGTCCCGAAAGTATGGGCCGTTCCTATTTTAGAGCATTGCGTCAGGATATTGATGACCGTCAGGTTCCTGGTTGGCTGCGATTAGATACGAATAATCTATCAGCTACCATTGTGGCCTTGCCTGCTCGTGATGACATTGATGTCTCTGTTAACGAGCAGCTTGTTGTCGAATATTATTCCCGGCGATAATTTTATTGACCATCCTATAACCAAACTTAGGAGGTGTTTCCGTTGGCTATTAGCAACCTTATTCTGCCCAAGATTGAAAGTACCGCCATGTCGCAAGATTATGGCCGATTTATTATCGGGCCTCTGGAACGGGGCTACGGCACGACGCTTGGCAATTCTTTACGCCGCGTCTTATTGGCCTCATTGCCTGGCGCGGCCATTAGTTCTATTCGGGTAACAGATGTTCCCCATGAATTTTCGGCCATTAAATATGTCCGTGAGGACATGATGCAGCTTATTTTGAACATAAAGCAACTGCGTCTGAAACTACATGAAACTGATATGGCCAGATTGCGCCTGGAAGTGCATGGCGCCGGCACTGTGACTGCGGCCGATTTGCAAACGTCGCCAGAAGTTGAAATTGTTAATCCTGATCTTTATCTGTTTACGGTTGATTCTGATGATGCCTTTTTAGAGGTTGAGATGACGGCCGAAACAGGGCGCGGTTACTCGCCTGCTGAAGAGCGTGGGCGGCTGCCCATTGGCGAACTGCCGGTGGATGCTATTTACAGCCCCATTCGTCGGGTGGGTTATGAAGTAGAAAAAACGCGCGTAGGTCAAATAGCGGACTATGATCGTGTTGTGATGCAAATTTGGACTGATGGCACGATCAAACCAGAAGAAGCGCTGGCTCAGTCAGCCCAAGTTATGATTCAGGTTTTACGTCCCATTGCGGGCGTTAGCGAGGAAACGTTCCTACCGGAAGAAGTAGAAGAAGAAGAAGAAGGAACGATTCCCAATGAAATTTACGATACTCCCATCGAGCAGCTAGATTTGAGTGTGCGGGTCTTTAATTCATTAAAACGAACAGGTATTACCAAAGTTGGTGAGATGTTGGATATGCTAGAACGTGGCGAAGAAACGATGTTAGCTATCCGTAATTTTGGTGAGAAGTCGTTGGATGAGCTGAAAACACAACTGCGTATTAAGGGTTTTTTGCAAGATGAGGATGGAACGGCCGCTTCCTAACGGCCGGAACTGCGAGAGAGGTATAAAAAATGCGACATAGAGTACATGGTCGTAGACTAAATCGGAGCATGAGCCACCGCACTGCCTTGCGTAAAAACTTGGTGGCAGACCTCATTTGCCACGAACAAGTCTTAACGACAGAAGCAAAAGCGCGCATGTTGCGGCCGACTGCGGAGAAAATCATTACCCTGGCCAAGCGCGGATTGGCCGGTGCCGAAGAAGACCCGGCAAAAGGCATACATGCGCGCCGATTAGCGGCAGCACGCATAGCTCGTTTCCGCACGATTGAAGACGAAGACGGCAATAAAGAAGATATTGATATTGTCCGAAAGTTGTTTGACGACGTTGCTCCGCGATATGTTGACCGTCCTGGCGGGTATACGCGACTGGTGAAGATTGGCAAGCGAGCTGGCGATAACGCTGATATGGCTCTGCTAATGTTGGTCGAAGAAGAGGAATAACGTTTGCCTCAATATGCCGCTCTGGTGGAGTATGATGGTACGGCTTATTATGGCTTTCAACGCCAACGCCGTGAACAGCCCACAATTCAGAGTGAGATTGAGCAGGCTCTTTACAAAATTAGACAGAAACCGGGCGCTATTACTGGGGCTGGACGTACCGACAGTGGCGTCCATGCTCTGGGACAGGTCATCAGCTTTTCAATTGATGATTGGCCGCATGGCGCCACAGCCTTGCAACGGGCATTGAATGCAAATTTGCCTGTTGATATTGTAATTTACCAACTGAAACCAGTATCATCTTCATTTCACCCTCGGTTTGACGCCCGGCGGCGCGCCTATGTTTATAAGATTTATCCGGCCGCTGTGCGTAGCCCAACCCGTCGCTTAAATAGCTGGCATGTTAGAAAAAGGCTGGATGTGAATAACATGAAACAGGCCGCGCGTCAGCTTGTGGGCATTCATGATTTTGCCACATTTGGCCAGCCGCCGCAGGGAAATAAGACTGTGCGTGAAGTTTATACAGCCCGCTGGCAGCAACAGGGTGAATATCTGGAATTTTATATTGAGGCGAATGCGTTTTTGTACCGGATGGTACGCAGCATTGTCGGTAGTATGAAATTGGTAGGAGATGGGACTTGGACGGTGGATGAGTTTGCGGCCGCATTGCAGGCCAAAGATCGTAGTTTTGCTGGCAAGACAGCGCCGCCACAAGGGTTATATCTGGTTTCTGTAACGTATGAACATGTAGAATTGGGAGAGATGGTATGAAGACCTACATCACAAAACCAGCCGAGGTAACACGGACATGGTATGTTGTGGATGCAGAAGGCCAGACATTGGGCCGGTTGGCTTCGCAGATTGCGGCCGTTTTGCGCGGCAAACATAAGCCCGGCTTTTCACCTTCTGTAGACTGTGGTGATTATGTAGTTGTTGTCAACGCGGAAAAGATTCGGGTGACAGGCAACAAAATGGATGATAAAATGTATTATCGCCATTCGGGATATCCGGGTGGGTTAAGGGAAATGACATTGCGGACACAACTTGAGCGGCATCCGACACGGCCGTTGGAATTGGCTGTCAAAGGAATGCTGCCCAAAAATAAGCTGGGCCGTAAAATGATCAAAATGCTCAAAGTGTATGCCGGCCCAGAGCATCCACATGTGGCCCAGCAGCCAGTGGCCTGGAAATTTTAGGAGACTGATATGTCAGAAATAAGACGTTACTATGAAGGAATTGGTCGTCGTAAACGGTCCTCAGCACGGGTAAGAATTTATTTGGATGATGATTCAACTGGTTCTTTCAGTGTAAATGGAAAAGAAGTCCAGGAATATTTCCCCCGTTTTGGCGATTTAAAGATTTTGTCCAGCCCATTGGAAGATACAGAGCTGACTGGTAAAGTGGATGTCACTGTGCATATCCACGGCGGCGGCGTTACCGGGCAGACAAGCGCGGTGCGTCTGGGTTTGGCGCGGGCGTTGGTGAAATACGATGAGGATTTGCGTGGTACGTTGCGTTCTAATGGTCATCTGACCCGCGATGCCCGCGTGAAGGAACGTAAGAAGCCAGGTTTGAAACGTGCGCGTAAGGCTCCTACTTATACCAAGCGTTAATGTCGCTGGGTTCAGTTTGCAGTGTACAGTTAGGTTTGCCCGTGAGAAATGGCTACTGATTACTGAAAACTTAACACGTAATCATTCACTCCCCCAAGGTGCCCGGCGCTTATAAACGAGTGTGCTACTCCAGTAGACTTGGTAATGAAGTGCCGGGCACCTGAATGGTTACCTTAACACTTAAATTACAGGCGAGTTTATGACTCGCCTTTTTCTTTTGGGAGGGTGTGTGATGGGATTGACGATTGTAGGTTTGGGGCCGGGCGACGGCCGTTACCTGACCCGTGAAGCGTGGCAAATTCTAACCGAAGCACAGGCATTGTATTTGCGAACCAGTTACCACCCGGCCGTGGCTGATTTGCCAGACACAATACAAACCCATAGTTTTGACGCTGTTTATGAGACGGCCGATTCTTTTGCGGCCGTGTACAATGAAATTGTCTCCACCCTGCTGCAAAAGGTGCAAACAGAAGATATTGTTTATGCTGTGCCTGGTCATCCCCATGTGGGGGAATCAACTGTTACCCGGTTGGTGACAGCGGCCGCAGAGTTGGGTCTGGCAGTGCGGGTTGTGTCTGGTTTGAGCTTTGTAGAACCATCGTTAACGGCCGTGAATGTGGATGCCCTCGACGGTTTGCAACTGTATGACGCCATCGAGTTAGCCCAATACCATTACCCACCCATCAACCCAGATACGCCGCTGCTGCTGGGGCAGGTTTACAGCCGCCTGTTAGCCGGTGAGTTGAAGATGGCATTGACGGCCGTGTACCCCGATGAACATTCTGTTATCCTAATTCATGCTGCGGGAACGGCCGTTGAAATAATCGAACCGATTCCACTGTACGAAATTGATCGCAGCCCCCATATCAATCATCTGACCAGTCTCTTTGTACCGCCGCTGCCCTATCCATCCAGCCTGACGACTTTGGCTGAAACAGTCGCCCATCTTCGCAGCCCCGAAGGGTGTCCCTGGGATCAGGAGCAAACGCCGCAAAGTATGCGCTCTGGATTGCAGGAAGAAGCCAGCGAAGTATTGGATGCTCTGGACGCCAATAATTATGATGGTTTGTGTGAAGAATTGGGAGACATGTTTTATCATCTGGTTATGCAAGCTCAAATGGCGGCCGAGATGGAAACATTCAACCTGTCTGATGTGCTGGCCGGTATTGAAGCCAAACTCAAACGGCGGCATCCGCATGTGTGGGGCGATTGGGATGTGGCTGATAGTGAGCATGTGGTACGTAATTGGGAAATGTTGAAGCAGGGGGAAAAGCCAAAAAAGCAGGCTTCCATCCTGGACAATGTGCCTAAATCCTTACCTGCTTTGGCGCAATCACAGAAAATTCAAGCCAAAGTTAAACAAGTGGGATTTGATTGGGCGGAAATTTCTGGCGTATATGATAAACTAGATGAAGAGCTTGCAGAACTCAGGAACGCCGAAACTATTGAGGAGCAGGCTGAAGAGTTAGGTGATTTATTATTTGTGGTAACGAATGTAGCCAAATGGTTGGGCATTGATGCTGAAAGTGCGCTGCGTGTAGCTAATAGTAAGTTTAGCCACCGGTTTAGAGCGGTCGAACAGTTAGCCTTGCAGCGTGGGGTAGATATGACCCAGATGGATTTGGCCCAATTGGATGTACTCTGGCAAGAGGTGAAGGCCGCGTCGGTATCATAAACTTTGGGAGGAGATAGTGTGACGGCCGTTTTAAACATTATCATTTTGATTTTGGCTGGAGGAGCCGGACTTGCCGGCGTCTACTTCCTCGTGCGGGCGTTTCAGCGGCGACGTGAGGAAGGCAAAGCCACTTATAATGTGAGCCGCCAAAAAGCACACCAGGCGATGCAAGTAGATCTGGTGCGCTCCGTATTTTCTTTTATTGTGGCCTTGATTTTGTTGGGTGTATTTGGCCTTAGCCCGCAATCGGCTGAAAGTCAGGCAGAAGAGTTGCCGCCAACAATGACAATGACGCCGCTACTCGTTTCGCCTACGGCCGTTGTCATTCCACCCACCACAACCCCCACCATCAGCCCCACAGATACCCAGCCAGCCGTTATTGAACCGAGTGCTACGCCAACGCCTACGGCCGTGCCGCCTACTACCACAGCCATCCCTACTCAAACGCCAACTCCAGAACCACAAACCGCCACCGTTAACAGCGAAGTTGGCGTCTGGCTGCGGGCTGAACCCAATACCGAATCGGAGCAGCTAGAATGGCTTTTGAACGGTACGATTCTCCTTGTCTTGCCAGAAACGGCTACAGGAGAAAACCTGGCCTGGCAGCAAGTACAAACCGATGCGGGCATTGCCGGCTGGGTTGCCGTCCTCTTTATTAGCTACAACGAGTAAGCAATGTTGGGGCGTGTGATTGCATAGCAATGTGATGATTGAGGGTGCAAAGGAGGAAGAAATAGTCAGATTCGATCCCAAAATCCAATATGACATTGTGTCAGATATTATTAATGTTGAGGACTTTAGCCGGTATCCGGAAGAGATCGTAGTACGGTCGCCCTATCAACGCAAAACTGTATGGAGTCTTCGCAAGCAGTAAGATTTACTAAACAGTCTCTTTCGCCATTTCTATACTCAACGCGGGCATAATCTGGCATTTTCTACAGGGTAAAAAATGTTAGTTTGTGGCCGCGCACAGTATATGTATCGCGTATCGTTTTGTGTGAAGTACGTCTCAGTAATGATCGCTCTGTCAACGAAGTTATTGACGGTTAACAGCGCATCACGACCACTCAAAATTTTTATGCAGACAAACTCTCGTTGCCCGATTCCCTAAAAGATTTGAATCAGGAGCTTTCGGGCAGACGGTACAGCCAATTGTCAGTAGATGTACGCAGGTTTATGAATCGCCTCTCTTATCAAGCCGATATTGTGGAGGGGATTGATGGACCCATGAATCCGGCGCATCAAGAAATTGCTACCGAAATTTTTTAGCGTTTACAACAAAGGGAATCGCTCAATTGTATGGAGGAAGCCCATTCAAAACTCTCCAGTCTCGTGCACAACTTTGTTGTCAAATACGCTGATGATAAACAATTTGATTATGACAAGTATGAACCTGTCGAAGGAAATCCAGATAAACACAGATTCTTTACTTTGCTTAATCTGAACAAAGCTATGTTTTGCTGTATAGCATAGGTAGAATGGAAACGGCCGTTACTAAGGCCAATTCCAGAAAATAATGATCCCGAATTGATGCCATTTCGGGAATTGGCTAGAGGCTTTTTCAAAATGGGTAGGATCATTTAATTTTTGAAGAAGCCTAACAGAAATATTTGTTTGCGGAGTAATAACTGTTTGTTTTCAAGCATAGCCGTTTGGGTCTACTTCTTTGGAGAGGAAACCGGTCGCGTCCAATGAAACTACCCTTGTTAAGTAGGCGGGGTAGGTATGGGAGGTGAGCATGATAACGGCCGTTTGTGACTGTGCCTCTTTAATGGCCGAAAGTGCCTGCAACCCATCTACTAAATCCGGCATTGAATATCTAGCAGGACAACTTGGCCCATGTGCGTTGACCTGCTCAATGGCTTCTCGACCAGTGGCTGCCTCCACTGCCTGCAAACCTTCACACACCACACCATGATCATCAGCAATGAGAACGGTAATTGATTTAGTCATGGGGCTATTTCGGCGCAAGGTAGAAGGAACGGTAAATAGCGCCGATTGTCATCGAGAAATCAATTTGACAAAGTTCTTTGTATAGATTGCTATTAGTTCAATAATGAACTGTTAGCATAGGAACTATTTTTATGAGTACACATTTTGAAGGCACAGCGGAAGAGATTCGAGTCCTCGATACTTATACTAAACTGTTGCGAGCCACAAATTCTGTGACAGCGCGGATACACTATCATCATACAGTCGGCGACTTGAGTGATACTCAATTTGGTATTTTGGATATGCTCTTACATTTGGGGCCATTATGCCAAAAAGATATTAGCGACAAATTATTGCTCAGTAAAAGTAATATCGTGGCCATGATTGACAAGCTAGAGCAACGCGGGTTAGTAAAACGAGAGCGCAGCCAGGAAGATCGCCGTTATATCTTTATTCACTTAACTGTAGAGGGAGAAAATCTTGTTCAAACCCTGTTTCCGGGCCACGTAGCAGCTATTGTTGAGGAAATGAGCTGTTTAGCTGCGGATGAACAAAAAGAATTAGGGCGTCTCTGTCGGAAACTAGGTCTCAAAGAACAAGCGTAAAATTTTTGTAACTATTCAGCTTCCAGAGGTGCGACGCACTTGCAAAGAGCAGCGGTATTGACATTACTCTGGGAAAAGTGCGTCGCACCTGTACAGTTACAAATTTTTTTACCCAAATAGTTCACTCATGAATCGTTTCCTGATGAACTACCTTTTTCAAATCTTGAACATAAACATCATATTTGTTAGGGCAGGAAAAAATTATGATAAATAAAATCCATCTTCGCAATCTGACAATTTTACTTGGCAGTACCACCACTGTACTGGCCGCGATAATCATTGCCCCAGCCTTACCCGAAATGGCCGACGTCTTTAAGGATGTACCCAACGCCGATTTTCTGGTCAGACTGACCTTAACAATACCGGCTCTTTTTGTTGCCATCGGCGCTTTATTTGCCGGACTTCTTTTGGATCGTTGGGGGCGAAAACAAGTTTTGATCGTAGCTATAACGTTATACGGTCTGGTTGGTACCGCTGGTTTTTTTCTCGACTCACTAATGGCTATTTTGGTTAGCAGGGCGCTGCTTGGATTGGCCGTAGCCGGAATCATGAGTGGTTTTACAACACTAATCTTTGATTATTTTAGAGGCTCCAAGCTCAATCAATTCATGGGATATCAGGGAGCGTTTATCGGGTTGGGCGGAATGGTCTTTCTATTATTGGCTGGCTTTCTGGCCGACATCGGCTAACAGATCGGTTCTCGTTCGCCGCCATATTTGAGTTTATCTTCGTGGCCTTTGGTATCAACTATTTCATGATCGCACTCACCCCCAATTATGGGCTTGTGGTCATAGCTATGTTGATTGGCGGTTTGGGAATTGGGTTATTTCCACCCAATAACAGTGTCTGGTTGGCTTCGGTTACTCCGTCTCTCTTACGCGGCCGTGCTGTGGGTGGTATGACCAGCGCTCTTTTCCTGGGACAATTTTTTTCGCCAATCATCACACAGCCACTCATACAACAAATAGGAATCGCCAACACATTTGCCACTGCCGGGGCAGCATCCATATTGGTAGCCGCCTTGTTTGCCGCAACTGTGATGAAGCGCTCTAAAAAACCTAAGGAGATATATAAAATTATTTTAGTGACTGGCGCCACGGGACAGCAAGGCGGGGCAACAGCCCGCCATCTATTACGTAATGGTTGGTCTGTAAGAGGGTTAACCCGCAATTCAAATAGTCCGGCAGCGCAAGCCCTGGCCGAAATCGGAGTCAAGGTTGTTCAGGGCGATCTGGACGATAGAGCGTCTCTGGATAGCGTCTTAGATGGCGTTTATGGTGTTTTTAGCTTTCCAAACATGGCTTCGGGCATTGAAGGCGAGGTGCGGCAAGGTAAAATAGTGGCTGATGCGGCCAAAGTTGCCGGAGTGGAACATTTTGTACAGGGTTCTGTTGGGGGTGTAGAGCGTCAAAGCGGCGTCCCTCATTTTGAAAGTAAATGGCAAATTGAAGAGTACGTTCGCAGCCTTAATTTGCCGGCCACATTCTTACGCCCCGTCTTTTTTATGAACAATTTCAACTGGAATCGTGAAACAATTTTCGAGGGCACGTTTTCAACAATGGGCCTTGACACAGATAAAGCCCTACAATTGATTGCTGTTGATGACATAGGCGCATTCGCTGCCCTGGCGTTTGAAAATCCGCAGGAATATATTGGGCAAGGGCTTGAAGTGGCAGGTGATGAACTGACAGAATCACAGATGGTTAAAATCATGTCGAATGTTATCGGCCGTCAGGTTGATCTGGTCTCATCGGCAGGAGCAGCGTTGAATGAAGATATGGCTAAAATGTACGCCTGGTTTAATGAAGAAGGTTATGAAGCTGACATTCCGGCGCTTCGGAATCAGTATCCAGATTTGATGAATTTGGAATCTTGGTTACGGGAAAATGGATGGGCAAGTTAAAAGCTAAATCCAGCAAAATAATATTATTTAACGCTGTTCTATTGGCTGCCACCGCTGCCTGGTCTGGCCGATGTAGGTGGATTTGGGGCGGATTAGACGGCCGTAACGCTGCTGCTCAAAACAGTGAGCGATCCAGCCGGCGGTGCGGCTGATGGCAAAGGTGGGGGTGAACAAATCGGTGTCCAGTCCCAGCCCATGCAGCAGTAGAGCGGTATAAAATTCCACATTGGTTTGTAGATTTCGGCCTGGTTTATGTTCAGCCAGGAGAGAGACGGCCGTTTCCTCTACCATTTTCGCCAATTCATACAAAGCCATATCCCCATCGGCGGCAAACATTTTTTCTGCGGCCGCCGACAACACCTCGGCGCGCGGGTCACGTACTTTGTAAACGCGATGGCCGAAACCCATCAACCGTTCTCCCTGGTCTAGTTTGGCTCGCAATACCATTTCCGCATTTTCGGGAACGCCAATTTCAAAGACCGTATCCAGAGCCGGGCCAGGCGCGCCGCCGTGCAGCGGCCCCTTCAACGCGCCCACAGCCCCGGTAACGGCCGAAACCATATCAGACCCGGTAGCAATAATGACGCGAGCAGCAAAGGTAGAAGCGTTCAGGCCGTGATCGATGACGGTGTTAAAGTACGTTTCCAGTCCGCGTACTCTAGCCGGGCCTGGTATTTCGCCGGTGAGCATATACAGGTAATTGGCGGCATGGTTAAGTTCGGGATGGGGCTGAATGGGATCACGGTCGTTTCGCATCTGCCAATACGCAGCCACAATTGTGGGGAAACGAGCAATGATCGCCTGGGGAAGCTGCGCCTCAGACACTTCCAAACTGAGTGTGCCTGACCCAATCCGCAAAGCATCCATGACCGGTATTTTTGCGGCGGCGACTGCTTGCAGCAGGTTGAGGGTAGCGGAGGGCAGCGGCCGTAATGCAGCTAATTCCTGGGTAAATGCTATTAATTCGACGGAAGTGGGCAGACGGCCGTACCACAGCAAATATGTTGTCTCTTCAAACGTTGCTTTGGCAGCCAATTCTTCTAGGGCAAACCCACCGATAATCAGTTCGCCGGCACGGCCGTCTACGTGGCTTAACTTCGTTTCGGCGGCTACAACACCTTCTAATCCGGGGACAAAATTGGTTCCATTATTCATAGTTCATTCCTTTGTAAGTGGTGGCTGGTGGCTGGTGGATAGTACAAGCTACCAGCCGTTGACTACTATCCAATATGTGATAATCAAAAGCATATTGTGTTGATTTGATGTTGTCAATATTGATTGTTTAATCAATATTAAGTATGATATGTTTTATTAACATATTCAAAGCTATAGTGAAAAAATCGTTATGAAAGACAATCTATACATGAACGCTTCAGAAGCGGCCGCCGCCTTGAATATCAGCTTGCCTACGCTGTACGCCTATGTTAGCAGGGGGCTGATTCGTTCTGAGGAAACGGAAGGAAAAACACGGGCTAAACGTTACCATCGAGAAGATGTGGCTGCGCTGCAAGCTCGTAAAGAACTGCGGCAAAATCCGGCTAAAGCGGCCGAGAAAGCATTGCATTGGGGCAGCCCTGTGTTGGAATCGGGCATTACGTTGATTGAAAACGGCCGTTTCTACTATCGCGGTCATGAGGCCATCCTACTGCCAGAACGCCATACCTTTGCCGATGTTGCCAATCTAATCTGGCAGGGAGATTTGACCGATGGCGCCCAATTTGCTGGTGACATTAGTCGGCAATGGCAGTTGGTGCAGCAGGCAACCCCGTTGTGGACCGGGTTAACGCCGATGGAACGGTTTCAGGTGATATTGCCACTGGCGGCTACGACTGATCTCGCCGCCTATGATTTGAGCGACACGGCCGTCATCCACACCGCCCAACGTATTTTAAATTTACTGACAACGGCCGTAACCGGACAACCTGTTACTGGTTCCATTGCCGCTGCTTTACAACAAACCTGGACGCCGGACGATACGGCCGTAACCCCATTATTAGAAACAGCCCTCATTTATTGCGCCGATCATGAACTGAATGTATCTGCCTTTGCAGCGCGGACGGTAGCCTCGGCTAAAGCCACGCCGTACGCAGTGGTCATTGCCGGATTAGCAGCGTTGCAAGGGAGTTTGCATGGCGGGGCGACTGAGCGGGTGGAGGCTCTTTTCCGAGAGGTGGGATTACCGCAAAACGCACGCATGGCCGTTGCCAGCCGATTGCGACGCGGTGAACCCATTCCTGGTTTTAGACATCCCCTTTATCCTGATGGTGACCCGCGCGGCCGTGCTTTGTTAGATAAGTTAGCGGCCGTGTATCCTGACGTGCCCAGTTTGCAATTGGCCCGGCAAATTATGGTGGCAGTGGAAACGGCCGTTGGTTACCAACCAACAGTAGATTGCGCTCTGGTCACATTGGCCTGGGCTGCCAATTTGCCGCCTGGTGCGCCGCTGGCCTTGTTTGCTATTGGGCGCACGGTGGGTTGGATTGGTCATGCGTTGGAACAGTACGGCCGTGATCATCTTATTCGGCCGCGTGCCCGTTATGTTGGGCCACTGCCCTCTTCACCCTCTTCAACTTCAAAGTAGATGTGTTACTGTTGCCGAAGTCAAGACTTTAGCCGAGTGTTGTATGAGAAATGCCCGAAAATAGAACGCGGATGAATGCGAATTTACAGGATTTACACGGATTTTTCTCAAGTAATTTTAATTGCCATTATCCGTGAAAATCCGTTGAATCCTGAAAATCTGCGTCCTATTAAATCTATCAAGATAGTGGTACAATTTAAGCGGAACATTCTGTTTGAACTTTTCCAACTTTAGATAATTTGGATCGCGGCGCCTCAACCCTCGGAAGGGAAGG
This sequence comes from Chloroflexota bacterium, assembly GCA_024223125.1. Next base: position 14,478 of record JAAEOP010000763.1, on the reverse strand, counting down.
CTTAAAAGCGAAGCCGGTAATATTTGCCCCGCAAATAGAGTCCGGCGCTGTCCCGCAACTGTATTCCGCATCATCGCGGAAAGCCAGGTCGCCTACCTCGATCCAGGTTGCCACAAACTTCGAGGATAAGGAGGTGGAAACATGGCTGAATACCGATTAGGACTCTAAACAAATCAGTAACAGTCGCAAAAAACAGAAAATATATCCTAACCACTTTACCCCTTGTTGAAATAGCAAGGGGTTTTTGTTTTATAAAAAATGGGAGTAACTGTACAGGTGCGACGCACTTTTCCCAGAGTAATGTCAATGCCGCTGCTCTTTGCAAGTGCGTCGCACCTCTGGAAGCTGAATAGTTACAAATGGGATTGGTTCAATTTACCTTTATAGGTTTTTGAACCATCCTAAAAAATGGATGAGAAATATGAAGCACAACACAAAACTATGCTGGTCACTCTTGACCCTACTATTTATTTTATTGTTAAGTGCGTGTTCAACCACAGACACGGCCGACCCCAACCCCACACTGGCGCCCACAGAAGTAGCCGTCGAAATAGAACCAACAGCCGAACCGACACCAGAGCCGGTAGATACAACAATCACCCTCACCGATGGGTTGGGAAACGAGATTACACTGGACAGTCCGGTGCAAAAGATCATCTCTCTGGCTCCCTCCAACACGGAAATCTTATTTGCCATTGGCGCTGGAGAGCAAGTTGTAGGACGTGACAGCGTATCCGATTATCCGGAGGCGGCTTTGCAGATAGCAGATATTGGCGGCGGCTTTGGCGAGCTGGATATGGAAACAATCATCGCTATGGAACCTGATCTGGTTTTAACGGCCGACATCACCCCGCCAGAACAGGTGGAAGCTTTAACCGATGTCGGGCTGACTGTTTTTGCCATTGCCAACCCCGTTGAACTGGCTGGCATGTATGAGAATCTGCGTCTGGTAGCCCAGTTGACCGGCCACGAGGCGGAGACGGAAACGATGATTGCCGATTTGAAAACCCGCGTTGCGGCCGTGTCCGATCAAATCGCCACTGTAGAAGAAAAACCCCTGGTCTTTTACGAATTAGACGGCACAGACCCCAATGCTCCCTGGACATCCGGCCCCGGCACATTTGTAGACACACTCATCAGCATGGCCGGCGGGCAAAATCTGGGAGCGTCGCTGGACGGAGCCTGGGTGCAGGTCAGTGTCGAAGAACTGATTACCCAGGACCCGGATATCATTTTACTGGGCGATTTCCTCTGGGGGGGCGTAACGCCGGAAGTTGTGGCGGCGCGTGAAAATTGGGATACGTTGTCGGCCGTGCAGTCCAACCAGGTCTACACCTTCGATGACAGCCTGGCCAGCCGTCCCGGTCCCCGTTTGGTAGATGGCCTGGAAGTGATGGCGCATCAATTCTATCCTGACCTATTCGATTAGAGAGTTGTTGTTACCAGACATCCGATTTCTTAAAGAAATTGGATGTCTCATATATAGATGCGACCCTATCTCCTAAATATTACCCTTTTAGCGCTGGCCTTCCTTCTTAGCGTAGGTATCGGTTCCGTCTTCATTCCGCCAATGACAGTATTGCGGATTTTTGCGGCGCAGGCAACGTCTGTACTGAGTGGAATCGAAGTGGTCGTGCCCTTCATCGTAGATTGGCCCCAGGCTTACCAAATCATTCTCTTTAGCGTGCGGTTGCCCCACACCATTTTGGTTGCGCTGACAGGCGCCGCATTGGCTGGCAGCGGCGCAGCTTACCAGGGGTTGTTCCGTAATCCGCTGGCTGATCCTTTCCTTATCGGTGTCGCCTCTGGCGCTGGATTGGGGGCTGTGTTGGCCTTGTCTCGTAATTGGCCTGACACCTGGTTTGGTTTTTATGCTGTGCCCCTGGCCGCTTTTTTGGGAGCTATTGTTACTGTCATCATCGTTTACAATCTGGCCAAAACGCAACAGGCTGTGCAAACAACCACCCTGATTCTGGCCGGGGTTGCCGTTAGCTCTTTTGCCACCGCGCTTACTTCTCTGCTCATGCTGCGCTCAGATGCAGAACTGCGCCGGGCGTTGGGTTGGCTACTGGGTGGTTCCATCCTGGGCGGCTGGACACCAGTATGGGCTGTACTGCCTTATATTACATTGGGATTGATTACTTTGATGACGATGGGGCACGCGCTGAATGTTTTGCAATTTGGGGATGAACAGGCACAGCAGATGGGGCTGTCGGTGGAGCGTACCAAGAGGCTGTTGATTGTGGCTGCTTCATTAACCACGGCCGCGGCCGTCGCCTTTTCCGGCATCATTGGTTTTATTGGCCTGATTGTACCCCATCTGGTGCGGATGATTTGGGGGCCAGATTACCGGCGGCTGGTTCCCCTGTCCATCATCGGCGGTAGTACCGCCTTGCTGCTGGCCGATTTATTGGCCCGATCATTGCTGGCGCCCCAAATCCTGCCCGTGGGCATTGTAACTGCGTTGGCCGGCGCTCCTTTTTTCTTATGGATTTTGTACCGTTCCAAAACGAAGGCGCTGTGGTAAAGATGTTAATTATTCAAACATTGTCGGTAGCTTATGATGATCGTGTTGTTCTGCGTGATGTTTCTATCAATGTAGCTTCCGGCGAAATTTTGGCTGTGATTGGTCCAAACGGGGCTGGGAAATCGTCGCTGGTGCGGGCTGTTAGCGGCATCCTACCGATTAACGAGGGGCGAGTGCTGTTGGGCGAACGGCCGTTACACACCCTTAGTATTACTGAAAGAGCCAAACAAATTGCCGTGGTGCCCCAGGCGCGGCAGTTACCGGCCGCCTTCACCGTTTATGATACTGTCCGTTTAGGACGCACACCCTACTTAGGTTGGCTGGGCAAAAGTGGAGCAGCCGATCATGAGCGGGTGCAGTGGGCGCTGGCTCGTACCCGGCTTACGAAGTTGACCCAGCGCAAAGTGGGCGAATTGTCTGGCGGCGAGCAGCAGCGCGTACTGTTAGCACGGGCATTGGTGCAGTCAGCTCCAATTTTACTGCTGGATGAACCAACCACACACCTGGATTTACAGCATCAATCTGATCTGCTTAACTTGCTGCGCGAACTGACGGCCGAAAATCAACTGACCGTGTTAATGGTGTTACATGATTTGAATTTGGCGGGCTTGTATGCGGACCGGGTGGCGTTGTTTACAAACGGCCGTCTGCACAAAATTGGTACGCCAGATGAGGTATTGACAGAGGAGCATTTAACGGCCGTTTACCAAACCCCCATAGAAGTTATCCCCCACCCCGCCTACGGCACGCCACTCGTCTTACCTGATGGCGTGGCTCGTCTCCCCCAGTTTGTACAAGCAACAAGTAACAAGTAACAAATTTCAGGTCATCACTTGCGTACTTGCCGCTTGCATACTTGCCACTTTAAACAGCCTCTGATCGTTTTCTGATCGTTTGCTGCCTACACTATACTTGTATGGCAGGAAAACCACCCGATTATATGGCTTATCTGGTTCGATTGTGGCGTGAAGACGGCCGTTCCCCCTGGCACGCCTCTTTGCAAAATCCACATACCGGCCAGAAACAAACATTTGCCACTCCAGAAGACCTCTGGCTGTTCTTGCAAACCAGCATGGACAGCCCAGAAGATAACCAACCGCTAACTGCCAGCAACCAACTACCATCCACGAACAAATAGGAGACATTATGAATAGAAAACAGGTCATTGCAACGGAAGGTAAAGCGTCGGCTGATGATGCTTTTGCTGCTTGGTTCTTAGAAAAAGCGTTGGAGATATGTTGGATTTGCACACGGCCGTTGTAGATTGAGGTGATGGCTCTGCGCCGCAAACTTTTACCTTGACAAGCAATACGTTTATAATCAACCATCATTGTCGTTAACTTAAGACCTCGCAGGTTTCCAAAATGATCTACGCCCCTCTGAGGTTTTGCGTTAAAACCTGCGAGGTCTTCGCTTAAGTTAACACTTATGAATCAACCATACTTATTGTCGCCGCCAATGTGTACACGGCCGCAGTGACGGTGACGGATAGCGCTGGTGGGGTGGGGATGGACACGGTCGTGATTACTGTAACGGAAACGGACGGGTTGATGGTTTATTTACTCGCAATCCGTGATTCGGAACAGGGATTACGATTTACGGAACACAAAAAACGGAGAGTAAAAAATGAAAACAAGAAATCGATCTCATCAAATTATTTCTTTTATCGTTAGCCTGGCGATGCTGTTGCAGATGCTTGTACCGGCAATGTTACCGGCGCAGGCGACAAGTGACAACCATCGTTTGGGAGAGATGGACGCTGCGGACGCGACGGCCGTGTCCACCCTCCAAACCCATCTGCTCACCAACGCTAACGAGCCGGACGCCTTATCGCACCCCGTTTCCCTTTCCCGTTACCAGTCTCAGGCTGTTTCCGGGGCGACGATTGTCATTTCCTACACCGTTACCAACAACCAACTGCCTACACTTGAACCCAATCTGGATGGAAGCGGAACCTACACAGACACGGTAGACGCTCTGGCTTCCTTCGTTCTGACGGATGATATGAACACGTTGCATAACCCCGTTTTGGAGATGACGCTGACGAACGGAACGTTAGTAGAAGGTAACGGCGCCAGCCAAAATGGCAATACCCTGACCTGGAATCTGCCCGATATTTTGCCCCAGGCGTCCCATCTGGTGACAGTAACGGTGGCCGCTCCTGCCAGCGCCTCTGATTTTGTGGAGCTGGATGACGGGGCACAGGTAACGGCCGATCTTTGGGACAGTCAGGTAACAATGCAAACACGGCCGACGGCCGTCATCCCCGACTCTGTCAGCGCCAGTTACATTATGGGCACGATTGACGCCGACGTCGGCGACGAGGATATGCTTTGGGCGGCCACAGCCTTTACCCAAGACCCTGTTGCCGCCTTCCATCTGGTGCGCGGTTTTGGTTATGACCCGTACAAAGGTTCGTTACGCGGCACTCGCGGGACGCTTTGGGGTGAGGCGGGCAACTCGCTCGACCAATCCAGCCTGCTTATTGCCTTGCTCCGTTCGGCCGCAGTTCCCGCTCGTTACCGTCATGGCAGCTTGAACACGGCCGACGCCCAAACCCTGCTCATCTCCATGTTTACGCCCGATACCGGTTTAGCCGGCTACCTGCCCGATAATGCCGTCACATCCGATCCTCTCAACAACCCCGCTCTCATCGCCCAGGCGCAAGACCATTGGTGGGTGGAAGCGTACTTGCCGGGGCAGGGTTGGACAGACCTCGACCCCAGCTTCCCCACCGCCCAGGTCGGCGACAGTTTTGCTACGCCGGGCAGTAACGACCGCATCGCCGAAATCCCCGATAATCTGCGCCATAAAGTAACGATGCGTTTGCAGGTAGAGCAATATAACAGCTTCCCGGTTGGCGGCGTCAGCCTCAGTTCTTTTGTCCCTCTCAGCGGTACATTTAGTACAGCTCAAATTGCCAGCAAAGCGGTTATCCTGGGGCATCTGATTGATACCGACGCCCCGCCAGGGCTTATTTATACCAGTGTGCAGCATACCTACACGCCATACTTTGGCATCAATGGGGATAAGTTTGTGGAGACGGGCGATCCTTTTGATGATTTGCTCACTTCTTTCCCGCTGGCTTCCCATTTTACAACGGCCGAATGGATTACCTTTGAAGTGACGGATGCAGACGGCAATTCGCAAACCTTCACCCGCGAGGTGAAAGACATCATTGGCGCCGGGACGCGCCTGTTGGGGGGCAGCCCGGTCATCCAATCCCCGGCCAATAATGAGCCGTTTATTCAGTTTGAAGATTCGTTTACGGCCGTTTTCCTGCCCAACCATCTTCGCAATGCCCATTACGCCCGCCGCCAACAAACCGAACTACAGCAGCGTTTATTTAGTCTGGCCCAATTTGTAGCCGCCATGCCCAGAGATGACGGCGGCTTAGACACACCTGCCGGTGAAGCTCAGGCGGGCGAGGCACTCTTCCAGATTGAGGTGATTCGCTCGCTGCTCTTTGGCCTGAGCGGATTAGAATTTGCCAAACAAGCTGACCCGCTGGCCGATGCGCTGCAAGAAAATTTACAAGTCAAACTGTATTACAATCAGCCTCGCCTCATCATCATGCAAGGGGTGAGCGGCGCGGATGACGACTCCGCCCGCACGGTTGATTTACGTTACACCAGCGCCCAGGCCATTGTTGCCCCCGGCCAAGCGCCGGAAGCGGCCCACACTGCCCATTGGGCCAAAGCTGTGGCTGAATCTATTTTTGAAGGGGAAGCTCTGCGTGACACGTTGGGCCAAACCCCGGTGACAACCGCCCGCATTTTTGAAGAAGCCAAATTGCAAGGGATTGATTTTGTGTACCTGAAGCCGGATCAATTCGACATGCTCGATCTTTATTTGTCCGATCAAACTGCTTACGGGTACGCGGCCGTCTCCCTGCTAGACGGCAAGGAAATTCTCATCCCTACCGCACCGGTTTTGATTGACGGCAAAATGCGTTTGGGGTGGTGGGAAATTGATCCGGCGACGGGCGCGGCCGTGTCTGTCCTCGACAATGGTCTCCATGGGGCGGCTATGGAATACGGGATGATGGTTGCCAAAATCGCCGTCAAGGTCCTTCAAACGTGGAACAAATTTGGTAAAAAGGTAGACCAGTTGTGGAATGATTGCATTGTAGATAATGTTGTGCCGGCCTTGCAAGGCAGCGGTCGCAGTAAAGCCCCCGCCTGTCTGTCTGGCTGGTCGCCGCCCGGACGAACAATAGCCAGCCAGGGGACGCCCTGGTTTTTCTTGCCAGACCACCAATGTCCCATAGATAACTGTGGTCTGGAACAATTCCTGGTGCAAGGGTACAACCAGGCTCCCTTGCCTTTGCCGGAAATGCCTTTCCAATATTATTTGGACGGCCTGGACGCCATTGAATATGCGGGGGAGGTGATTGCTGTTACGGACGGCGGCGGTGGGGGCAGCCCCGCTTTTAGCCTGACGCCGTCCGGCACGGGTACGCTCATCCCCATGCAGACGTATGATTTGGGCATTGGGGCCAGCGCAAATTTTGATGGGTCGTTGGATGTATGGAGCTATGTACCCTCTGGTTGGAGTATTGGTTTTGCATCCAGCCCTCAATTGCAAGTTGTGGCCCCGGAGGATACGCTGGCCGGCGATTACACCATTTTGATTGTGGGGCAAAGCCAGAGCGACCGCAGCCTGATAGCGACGGCCGTACACACCGTAACCGTGCCCCAGCAAGAAGCGTTGACGCTTGATTATTTTGTGGAAGACAACATTACAATTCCCATGGGGGCGGCTGTTGATGCGGCCGTATCCAATCAAACCAATGACGGCGAAGCGGAAATTCCTGATTCGGCTTTCCGGTTGGACTTGTTTAACCAGAGCGATGTAACCAAGACGATCAATTTGGATGTGAGTGGGGCGCCAGTGGGATGGGTTGTGTTAAACGGCCGCAGCCAAACCCAGGCGGCCGTCATCCTGCCGCCGTACAATCGTACCCGCGTGGGGTTGTACGTCTTGCCGCCAACCCTGCCCACACCGGGCACATCCTTCATCATGAACGTTACGGCCGACGATGGCGGCAGCTTGAATGATACCGTTTCTATCCCCTGGGCGATGCCCGGACAGGCGCACAACTACATGCAGATTTCGCCCGATGTGTTGTTTGCCCAACCCAACGGCAGCGTGGACTTTGACCTGACAATGAGCAATGTAGGCAACATGGCCGGCAGCTTCCCTATCACTGCCACCCTCCCCATCTCCACCTGGACAATCTCCAATCTCCAATCCCCAATCTCCCTCAACGAAGGCGAAATGGATAACCAAACACCCACCCTCAACGTGACAACGGCCGAGGAGGGGCGACGTTATCCGCTGCTGTATGCCAGCTCTGCGCCGGGCAGTTATACCCAATACGCCCTGGCCGAGGTGCAGATTGTCAGCCCGCTAACGGAGCCGGTGTACCGCGCGGCCGAAAGCTGTAACCTGGGCAGCGACGCTTTGTCTGGCGCGTTGCAGTCGTTGGCTTTTAGCATGACAACTTTGGAATTGTCGTGCAACAGCGGCAGCTGCGATCTCAATGAGCGGGATGTGACGGTAACGGCCGCCCAAAGCGCTGCCAGTTATGCCGGGTCACTCTCAACCAATGTTACGGCCGACACAACCATCCAAAACATGGCCGATTTATTAGCCACCCGTACAGACGACGGGGATATACTGGCCGATTTGAACACACTCAGCGCGGCCGTCTCTGACCTGAATACAGAGTTATGCGCCCTGGAAGAACACGGTCCCAACGCCCGTTTTGACCCCTATTTGGACGCGGTGTTGTTAGGAGATACGGCCGTGTTTACCCTGAGCGTACAAAACCAGGGTACATTGACCACTACGTATGATGTGACCGTAACGACTCCCAGCGGGAACCAAACTTTTAACCCCACCATTCTGGCGGGGGGGACGGCCGTTATCCCCGTCAATACCACACCTGCCCAACTTGGCAATTATGACGTGACGGCTGCTGTGGTAGCTGTGGGGTTGCCTGTTGCGGCCGATACGGCCGTCGCCCGCCTGAACGTGGTAGATAAATTTGTGCAAGTGATTCAAGTTACGGCCGATCCCCCCTTCGTAGAAACCGGCAGCAGCAGCACAGACTTGAGCATTGAAGTAGCCAACGTAGCCAGTATCCGCCAGGATGTGATCGCCCACACAGAAATTCTGACCCCCGGCGGCGGTTTGCAGTGGAGCGACGATATATCCCTAACCCTGACCATTGGCAACCCACAAGTTTACCCGCTGGCGACCGTCAATACCTCCGGCTGGGCTAAAGGAATCTATACCATCACCGTTGATCTAGGGATACCCGACGGCTATAACTTCGGCTACTTCAGCGTCGGCGAGGCTCTCGGCGTCCGCCACAGCGTCAGTCCGGCTATTGCCCCGCCTGGCAACATTACTGTCACCACCATGCTCACGACGGAACTGGTTGGCGGCACAATTTTGCCATTGGCGACGGATGACGGACGACGGATGATGGACGACGGTCAACGGTCGTCCGTCAACGGTCATCGGTTAACGGTCATCGGTCAATCGCTACCCGTCAACGATACAACCGGGGTACGGAATACAGATAACGAATTACGTATTACGAACAACGATTCCGCACTCCCCATTCCACATTCTGCAATCACCACCATCACCGGCACGGTCATTCTACGGCATGAAGAAGATGACGCGGCGTTGACCGGTAGTTGGACTAATTTTAGCAATGGCCGAGCCAGCAACGGCCGTTACACCTATTCCAGGAATGATGGGGACACGGCCGCTTTTACCTTTGATGGTAGTTGGGTCAGTCTGGGCTTTTGGGGGAAGAGCGATAATGGGCACTCAGAGGTCTTTATTGATGGCCTTAGCCAGGGAACGCTTGATTTGTACCGCCGGGATGAGGAGCCGATTAGCTTCTTCTATAGCGGTTTGGTCAGCGCTACCCATACCATTTCCTTAACCGTTTTGGGGACGGCCAATCCTCATTCTAGTGATGATTATGTGCGCCTGGATTATATGGATGCCTGGAATGGGGGCGCGTATGCTGATGGCACATTTGAACAAGATGACAACCGGCTGTTCCTGAGTACGGGCTGGATTAACGTCAATGATGCTAATGCCAGCGGTGGCAGCTATATGCGAGGCAATGGGGCGACGGCCTGGTTCCCCTTCACTGGCAGTTCAGTAACGTACCAGGGCATTGCTTACAATGGCGGCGGTAAAGCCAGGGTGTATCTGGACGGCCGTTACCAAACTACCCTCAATCTCTACAACCTTAGCGCCATTACCCGCTCCCTTTCCTTTACCGGATTGGCTGCCGGGCCGCATATTCTGCAAGTCAACCATTATCGCGGCAACACAACTGTTGACGCCTTCATCACCCCGGCCAATGGCAACCATTACACACCGCCAACTATTCTTGGCTTCAATCGCACCGAAGAAGATGATTTGGCGATGTTGTATAACGGCGTACCATTCACAACAACGGCCACAACCTGGACGCGCAGTTATCACATCTACAACAGTGAAGCCAGCGACGGCCAATATATCTATTCCAACACGGCCGCAGACACAGTGAGTTATGACTTCAACGGCGACTGGGTTAGCATCGGCTTCTTCACCGACGATGATGCCGGCGAGGCCGAAATCTTCCTGGATGGCCTCAGCCGGGGAGTGGTAGACCTGTACAGTAACGAAGAGGATGTGACCAGTTTTACTTACCCTAACCTGATAACGGGGGCGCACACCATTTCGGTGACAGTTTTAGGGACGGCTAACCCGTTCTCCAGCAATGATTATGTGTATATGGATTATGTGGATGTGTGGGACGGCCGTCAGCTTTCCACCGGCGCTTTTGAACAGACAGACGGCCGTGTTATCCGCAGCGGCGGCTGGATAGATACGGCCGATGCCAGCGCCAGCGGCGGTTCCTATATGGAAGAAGTTTTACATGGTGATAGTACCGTCTGGGTTCCCTTTACCGAAGACAGCATCACCTACCAGGCATTTAACTACTTCCGATCCAATGAAGTGCAAATTTACATAGATGAGGTGTTGCAGGGAAACTTTGACATTCGGAATAACAGCGGTGTACCCACCATTACCCATTCCTTTGACAATCTGGGCGCCGGACTGCACATCCTGAAACTGCGCCAGTATCGGGACGAGGCGGCCGTAGATGCGTTCCACATTCCGGCCATCACCCCTTCCACGCCGCCGTTGACGCCAACGGCCGTCACCCGGCATGAAGAAGACGATCCCGCAATTCTGTACAATGACGTTCCTTATGGGGTGTCCAACCGCACCTGGGATCGGGTTCCAAATAACTGGCGGGCCAGCGGTGGGCAATATATTCTCTCCGACGGCATTGGGGATTGGATTAGCTATGATTTTGATGGAACCTGGGTCAATGTCGGTTTTGTTACGTATTGGCGCGGGGGACAAACAGAAATCTTTATTGATGGTAACAGTCAGGGCGTTGTAGACTTGTACACAACCAACGACAATGTTACCAATGTCGTTTACGCCGGTCTAGCAGCGGGCAATCACACCATCTCCATGACTGTCTTGAGTACGGCTCATCCCCATTCACTGGGCAATGAAGTGATGTTTGACTACATTGACACCTGGGATGGCGGCAGCGTCCCCCCGGGAACGTATGAAGAAGACAATCCCCTAGTTATTCGCAGTGATGAGTATGATAATTGGACAACAACGGCCGAACCGGCCGCCAGCGGTGGCGCCTACATTGCCAGCGGTTCCTTAACCAGCGCTAAAAATGGCTGGTTTGCCTTCACGGGCGACAGCGTGACTTTCCTCGGTCTGGCCGACACCTCTGGCAACCGGGTAGGCATCTCCATTGACGGCCTCTGGCAGGGTGACTTTAATCTGTACAACAGCCTGCCGATCAGCCGCCCCTTTACCTTTGCCGGCTTGGGTGCGGGGCCGCATGTAATCCAGGTGAATCAGTATCGCGGCGCTCTGAATGTGGATGCCTTTATGACGCCGGGGTTTGGCCCCATTACCCAAACGCCAGTCTACACCGGCGTTGTGCGTTACGAGGAAGACAATCTCGCCATTGTGTACAACGGCCAGGATGGTTTCTGGCAGCGATCCCGCTCCTGGACGCGCAATAACAGCGCCCAGACGAGCGCCGATTGGAATGTGGGTTCCGGCACGGTAGGGGATGCGGTCGAGTTGACGTTTGACGGCCGTTGGGTCAACATCGGCTTCCGCACCCGCAACCAAACCGGTCAGGTCGAGGTCTTCATTGACGGCATTAGCCAGGGAATCATTGTGCTGCCTGTCACCGGTGAAGATGTAACCTCTTTCCAATACGGCAACCTCATAACAGGAACCCATACTATTTCTGTTGCTGTTGCTTCGGGAACCGTTTACTTTGATTACTTTGATGTGTGGGACGGTCTTTCTCTACCGGATGATATGGTCAATCTGAGTTTGAGTGAGGATAGCGGCCGTGTGCATGTCAGCAGCGGTTTAGCGGAAAGCAGCCACGCCAACGCCATCTCCGGTGACTTTATCAGCGCCAGACTGCTCAACACCAATTCCAACATTTGGTACACCTTTACCGGCGACTCCTTCACCTACTTCGCCTTCAGCCGCAGTAACAGTACCTGGGTAGATTTGTATGTGGATGGCGTCCTGGTGGACAATATTGACCAATCTTACCCCTTCACAGAGCAGCCCACCGCTTACCATTACACTGGCTTTACAGATGGTCCGCATGTGGTGCGAGTACACAACGGTTCGTATTTGCGCTCCGACGCCTTCCAATCCAACCCGTCCATCTTAGCCCCTTACCAGCCGCGAGTAGAATGGTACGATGACGCTCCCAACGGCAGCACCGGCGCTTTTGGCACTCCGGCCGGGATGATTATGGGTATTGCCGCAGGCGACATTGACGCCGACGGCGAAGTTGAGATCGTAGCCCCGTCAGATACCTATACCAGCAGTAATGGCTTCATCAATTCCATCTTCATTTACCGGGGCGATGGCGAGGACGCCGGCAACGGCAGCCCGCTCATCCGCCGCATTGACTTTCCCAGTCTCGGTACTAGCCTCGGCCGGGAAACCATCGGCTCTGTCGCTTTGGCCGACCTGGACGGACAATCCGGCGCTGAAATCATCATCGGTTCCGAGCTGGGTATGTACGCTTTTTACGGTAACGGCGTCACTTACTGGTTCACCGATACTTTTCAGGGGCCTAGTAACCCCACCACCATCACGCCGATGGTTGGCAACCTCGACCTGGACCCGGAACCGGAAATCGTTGTCAATATGAACCAGACGCTGGTCGTTTACGAAGCTGACGGCGCCATCGGCTGGTCGCAAACCTTCACCGGTGAAGTTGGTATGCCCCTCCTGGCAGACCTGACCGGCGACGGCCTGCTGGACATTGTCGCTTACGATGTGAATGGTCAGGTCAGGCTTTATGATTACAACCTGGGTACGCCGCAACTTCTCTGGCAGACGGCGTTGTCTACGACTATAGGCATTGTGCGCGGCGGCCCAGCGATAGTGGATGTGGATGGGAACGGCAACCCGGAAATAGCCATTTCTCATGATGGTTTCCACACTGTGCTGGACAAAGACGGTAATGTTGTCTGGTCTACCCAGCTTGATCCCGGCGCACCGGGCGGTGTCTCGGTGGCCGATATTGACGGCGATAACGAGATCGAGATTGTGACCGGGATGCGCTACGATGACGGCATTGGTGTCGGCCGACTTTACGCTCTTAACGCCGACGGCTCTATTCTGTGGCAGGTACCAGCCTATGACAGCACCTCGGCCAATTCCCAATCTGTCCTGGATGTGGACGGCGATGGCGTCTATGAAATTGCCTGGAACGGAGCGCAGTACGGATTCACCATTTTCAATGGCGTGGATGGTGCGATTCTGTTTAACGAACCATTGGCTGAGTCGCTGACAGCGACCGACTATCCGATTTTTGCCGATGTTGACCTGGATGGTTATGCCGAAATTGTCGTCCCTAGCAATGATGGTATCCGTGTGTTTGGTTTTGATGGGGTGTGGGGGTCGTCACGGCCGTTGTGGAACCAACACAGTTACCACATCAGTAATATCAACGATGATCTGACCGTGCCTTTCAGTGAGCCGAACAGTTGGGATGTGCATAACACGTATCGCACCCAAACGACGCTGCTGAATCCACTGCCCAACTATCAGGTAATCTTATCCCACACAGTGGCGATAACGGATGTGGCCGTAATCAGCGGCACTTTCTCTGTGCCGCCAACGGTAGCGGCCGACCCGCTGTACGCCTGGAATTACAACCAGACGGCCGCCGCCGACATCATCACCCGCACCTTCCAATCCGCTCTCAGCAATCTACAGCCGGGCGAAATCCGTAAAGTGGCTGAGGGAACGGAAGTAGCTTACACATTGGCTTCAGGCACAAATTATCTGACCTTGCCGCCGCTGTATGTGACCGGGGCGCATTTGGTGACGTTGCAGCCGGCTTTGCAGACGATTCCGGCGGGGGGCACGGCCGTTTACACTGCCACCCTCGTCAATCCAGATACGGTGAATGGGGACACGTACACATTGGCGCTGTCCGGGGTTCCGACCGCGTGGGTTAACTATGCAGCTTCCGTGCCTTTGGCGCCTGGTGAAACAGTTAACATTCCCTTGACCATCACCGTCCCCGCCAATAATGATCCCGATTTACGGCCGCTCATTCTGGACGTAACAAATGGCGGCAGCGGTACTGATCAAACTGGGGCAGAACTCCAGATTGTGGATGGGGTGGATGTACAGATTATGCCGGATGGACAAACGGCCGTGCCCGGACAATCCGTCACCTACACTCTGACGATCAGTAATCTGGAAAGTGTGGACAACAATTACACTGTATCCGCTTCTGGTTTGGCAACGGTGACGCTGCCGGGTAGTTTCTTTGTCTT
>JAAEOP010000762.1 GCA_024223125.1 Chloroflexota bacterium | reverse complement strand
GATGTATCATCATCGTCATCATTACTGCCCGACCCGTTGCCAGAACTGGTCTGGGACAAATTTAACTCATAGGGACCAGATGTGAACTCGTCGAATCCTTTAGCAATAACAGTGTATGTCCCTGTGTCGGGCAGGGAAAAAGCGCCAATATAGGCGTCACTGCCACCATAGCCGTCATCATCGTCTATTAGGTGACGGCCGTCGGGAGCCAGTAAAGTCAAATAGCTGTCCAGATTGCCGTCTGTTGAAATCATAGAGATGTCTACCGTATCGCCGGCCGATCCATCAAATTCCCAGGTGTGACTCTCATTCTGACCCAAGTCTACGACAACTGGTGAGCCAGGGAAAATAAAACCTTGATAGATATCCGAAGGACTTAGTGATATGGAGGATGTGCCATCATCGTCACCGCTGCCCGACCCACTGCCAGAACTGGTCAGGAATAAGTTTAGCTCATAAGGGCCGGAGGTGAACTCATCAAATCCCTGGGCAATGATGCTGTATGTGCCGGTATCGGGTAAGGTGTAAGCGCCGATGTAGGCGTCACTGTCGCCAAAGCTGTCATCATCGTCGGTCAGGTGACGGCCGTCGGGGGCAAATAAGATCAGGTAGCTGTCTAGGCTGCCGTCTGTAGAAACCATAGAGATGTCTATAATGTCACCAGCGTTGCCATCAAATTCCCAAATGTGGCGCTCGTTTTGGCCCAGATTAGACGTGTTTGCGGAGTCGTAGCCAATAAAGCTTTGATAGATGTCGCTGACGAGTAGGGCGCTGGCGCCGTCGTCAGGTTCTACGGTAGATGTCAGTGGGATTGTTCCTGTAATAGATGTTGTATCACCAGGAGACGATGAATCATCTGACTTTTCGATTATGGGTAGAGCGGTGATGTTTCCAGCGTAATCTATCCGACTGACGGATACAAAGCCGTCAATGAGATTGCCATTCCCATCTTCAAATGTGACATGAAGCCAGGAGTTGTTGGCAGAACGGCCGTTAACCGTCATGATGTCGTCCACCTGGGCTGCATCTAACTGGGTTGAACTGTTACTGGGTTCTGTAAATATGGCGGCCGATTGAGTAACAATAGCTTCATCTGTGCTGGGAACAGGCGCTGTGGTAGTTGGTTGATCTTCGTCCTCTATTTCTGGCGCTACCGTTTCAAATGGGTCTATTTCTGGCAGAGCCTCCACGTCACCGGGATAATCCAATCGGTTGGCCGCGGCGAATCCTTCTATCAACTCTCCTTGATTATCTATGTACAAAACATAAAGCCAGGAGTTATTATCGGAACGGCCGTAAGCCTCTACCAGTTCCCCGGCCGCCACATCTCCCAACTGCGTCGAGCTAACATCCGGGGTTGCAAACAATGTGGTTGGCTCCATGACCACAGCCACATCCGTCAGAAATTCCGTTGTCTCCTCCGCAAAATTGGGCGGTTTGCCAACAGTGAAATCAAGCGAACGATCCCCTAATTCTAATTTGTACGCCCCGCTAGTTTCCGTATCAAAGCCATCAGCCAGCACAGTATACATGCCAGTTAATGGCAGTTCGGCCACAATTAACGGATTCAGGTCGCCATAACTGTCATCATCTTCCATAATAATGTTGCCACCCGGCCCAAGCAGAACCAGATAACCATCCAGGTCGCTTTCGTCAGCTACCATAGCAATACTTACTGTGTCTCCAGCTTCCCCGGAAAATGTCCATTGATCGGTCACACCCACCGCCCGGAAACTGCTGACCGGTACGCCTGGTGTCAACTCGCCCAAGATATTCCCTTCAATGAAATTCCCTACATCCTCTGTTACTTCTAATACATAACTGCCCTCATTCGTTTCCGGATCCCAGGCGCGGGCTTCAATAAGATATTGTCCCGAATCGGGCAGTGTCATAAAGATAAGTGAATCCAGCCCACCGCCATTATTATCATCTTCGGCAATGAAGGAGCCATCTGGCCCCAGCACAGTCAGGTAACTATCCAGATTACCATCCGTCGTACCCATATAGATAGCAATTGTTTGATCGGCCTCGCCGGTAAAGGTCCAATTGTGGATGGGGTCATCGAGGGACACACTATCTTCTACACTGTTGCCCAGAGAAAGTTCGCCACGAGAAAAATTGTCATAAATTGAAATTGGCTCTGTGGAGATTTCTAAGATGTAAGCGCCGTTTGTTTTTGTATCAAAACCGCGAGCGACAAGTGTGTATTTTGCCGTTTCATCCAGCGTATAAACAACTAGAGCGTCATTTGCCCCACCCCCCTGGTCATCACTATACAGCAAGGTGCCATCTATACTGTACAGGTCTAAAAAGCTATCCAGATCGCTGTTGTCTGCTTTCATCAAAATGTATAAGGTTGCCCCTTCTTCACCTTCAAACTGCCATACCTGATTTTGGCCAGCGTCCAAAATTTCTGAAACTGATTCTTCAATTTCAATATCATGAGCCAGAGTGTCAAATTCCTGACAGATGCCCTGAATATCCGCAGTAAGGTCTTCTAGTTTGCTGAACCGCTGCAAACTGCAAACCTGGAAACTGAGCCAGGGGTTTTCGATGCTGTCAGCCAGGCGGATGGCTTCAGTACAGGCGGGCAGAAGTGTTTTATGGCTGCTGACATAAGGAATTTGCTGGCAGATTTTGCTGTACAAGATACCCAGGTCAGATTGTCGCTCTTCAACCAGGTCCGGTCGTGTGTCCAGAGCATTGGTGACAATAGTTAACATGGCAGTGGTTTTTTGCGGATCAGGGGGATTGTATTCGGACATAAATTCAGGGGTCAGAGCAGCATTTAATAAAGTGGTGGCTACTACTGCTTCTGGACTAACGTTGGCTTCATACCCTTTAAGCTCATTGGTAGCTCTGGTCATTGCCCCTTCGATGGAATATTCAAAAATAGCTGGTTGGATGAGCAGTTCTGTGGCGCTAAAGGCGGCCCGGTCCGCATTCTTTTGAGCCAGTTCTCTCTGTTCGTTAGCAATTTTTCGCTGCTCGTTGGCCTCAATAGAACTAAGTACGGCGATGACGGCCAAAACAGCGATGATAAGACCAATGAGAATGCCGGCAATTGTCAGACGACGGCGGCGAGTTGCGTCGCGGTGGCTGGCTTTAATATAATCAGTTTGCAGATCGGTTGGCTGTGGTTCTTTGTCTTCGGTCGCTAACTTTAGCCACGCTTCAGCGCTTTTTAGGTCGTCTCCCCGAAGGAGGAAGCTGCTGTTAAGGGATTGCTGCTGCCATTCAACAGCTCTTTGAAGTAAGCGTGTGTGTGCTTTTACCCACTCCAGGTCTGTATTGACAGTAGTGATTAGATCGCCAATATTTTTGTTTAACTCTTCCTGATCACGCATAAATATCCAATTGTGGCTGGATATTTTGGGGTGCATGGGGGTGTCTTTGCTTGGGTCACGGTAGAGGATGGGAATAAGCCGCTTATTGTTGTCGACAGCTTCCTGAATTTCGTCACCGCATATTTCGGAGGCTAAGGAATCAGGGCTAATGACAAAGAGGAACGCTTCAGAGCCTTCGATACCTTCCTTGATTTCAGCCCACCAATCGGCCGACAGAGGAATTCCTTCCCAATCTACCCAGGTGTTAAGCCTCTGGGCAACAAGCTGGTCGTGAAGGGTTTGGACGAACGCTTTGTCTTTACGAGAATAGGATATGAATACTTTGGTCGAGGAGCCATTTTCTGAATTTTCGGTCATGATATTTCCCTTTGAAGCTCATTGTAGTGTAAATTATTTGTGTGTCTATCGAATTGGAAGTTCGATTTATAGAGGAGTTTAGCAAAGGAACGTGACAAGAACGTGACAGTTAACTTTGTTTGGACTGAAGATGGATAAGAGATTAGGCAAAAAGGGAGAAAATATTTGGGTTGACCTGTTGGGCCTGGTGCATCAGGACGGCATTAAGCAGTTCAATAGCCAACCTGGATTCCAGGGTAATGCCGGCCCGTACGCCTACACAGGGATCGTGCCGCCCTTTTTGCAGTTCAAATTCAATCTCGGCCAGGTTTTTTTGTACGGATTGTTGGGGTTTGTTGATGGTGGAGGTGGGCTTGAAGCCGACGCGGCAAATCAGAGGCATACCAGTGGTGATGCCGCCAATTAACCCGCCATGTGTGTTGCTTTGATAACCGCTTTGGCGAATGGGGTCGTTGTTTTGGCTGCCGCGTCGGGCTATCACGGCCGTACCATCCCCAATTTCGCATGATTGAGCCGCATTCAAGCCGCCCAATACACCCATCAGCCGCACTTTTAAGCTGTGGTACAGTGGATCGCCAGCCAGAGGGGGCACATTGAGAGCGATGACTTCCACGGCCGCACCCAGAGAATCTCCCTCAATGCGGGTTTGTTTGATGAGGTCGGCCGCCTGTTTTGCAAAGTCGGGATCAAGGGAATGGATTTCGGAAGCGGCTAATGTTTCTTGAATGTGGCTGATAGTGGGGGCGGGGATGGTTTGACGGCCGTTTTGCAAAACTGCCTCTCCAAAATAATCACTCAGGCTGCGTTCTGTTTGCAGCGGTCCCACCTGGCTGATGGAGGAAAGAATGCGTGTGCCAAACGTTTCTTGCAGGTACAGACGAGCAACCGACCCCCCAATGACATCAGAAATAGCGCTACGGTAACTGGAACGGCCGCCGCCGCGAATATCTATATGTCCCTGCGATTTGTGATATTTCACCAAGTCTGTGTGGCCGGGGCGCACAGCGCCGGTTGGCCCCCTGAATTGAGCATAATCCGCCGACTTTCTGGAAGCGGACAACACAATAGCACTAATTGGTTCGCCGGTAGTGTACCCTTCTTCGTAAGCGGCCGTGTGGAAGGTTTGGTTTTCTACGGTAACTTGAATATCTGGTCCGGCCGTAAGCGCATCATGGTCATCTTGGTACAGGCCAGAGAGAAAGATGATTTTGTCTTTTTCGTTGCGGGGTGTACTGTGTCGGCTGCCGCCCGGCCGTCGCCGGTCTAAAAAGGGTTGCATCTGGCCGCGAGACAGCCACAATCCGGGTGGACAACCAAAGATAATGGTCGTAACGGCCGGGCCATGCGATTCACCGGCGCCAGCCACACCAAAAAGAGGCCCGCCTAAAATTTCCATAGATTCTCCGCATATTACATTAATTTAGTTATGGTCCCAACACGGCCGCATGTTGCCAGATTGTTTTGTCTATTGCCGCTCACTGCATCGTATGGCACTGTAAAACGTAGAGCTTGTAATGGGGGCCAGAGGGCGCTTCTTCGACCGTCAGAGCAAATTCTAATTCCACCGGTTTTTCGTAGATGGTACGTAGGCGCATGAGCGTGTAGCGCATTAGCTTGATAAATTTGGGGTCTTTGGTCAGTTGGTTAAAGGTGACCTGGTAATGTGGCGATTCGTCGGCGGTGGACACGCTTGTACTGAGCGGCGACCAAAGGTCGCTGGCCGAAGCGGCCGTGCCAATCACATCTAAATTGGCATACTCTGTATTCAAAACAGTTTCCACCGGAATGGTTTCAAATGTATTCGTTTCCAGATTCACCACTTTGATACTGCTTTGAGTAGCCTGTATCAAACTACCTTCCGGGTCTTCAGGTCGTTTGTGGGGATGGCTTAGGGCAATGATACAGGATTGTTGTAAAAATTGCTGCCCGGTTACGCGGTTGGCAAACCCCCAAATCAGACGTAGGCAACCCTCTTTTTTGCGCGTGTTGCTGTCTTTATGCAGCGGGTTCTCACTTAGACCAATGCCCACGATGGTAGGGAAGAAGTAACGTCCATGGCGCTCTCCAACCAATGGCTGAATCATAATCGCCATACGTTCATCATAATCAATCAAATCATATTTTTCCCGTTCAGACATAGCCAGGGGGTTAAACGTGCTGGCATAAATGCGTCGGATCGCGTTCAGCAAGTCATGCAGATTATCATCTGGGCTGGCCTGATTGGGGCAAAAAACGCTGGCATATTTTCCGGCAAAAGAGTAATCCAGATGGTCTTCTAATAAAGAGGAAGAGCGCACAATGAAGGCACGGCCGTTTATCTGCACTAAGACATCTCGCAGTTGTTCTACTAAAAAATCTGGCATTTCCCCTGCCTGACAAGCCTCTAAAATTCGAGGATAGTCTGTTTCTCGCTCTACACTCGATAGATATTTCTGGTTAACATATCGTTCCAGTTTATTCTGGTAGACAAATTCATAGATCAACTCAGAGCCGATGAAATAAGTTTGGGGGATGTTTACAAAATGTCTCAAATCAGCCCCTAACTTTGGCTCATTCATTTGCAAGATTTTCCAGGCCAACATCATACCACTGGCTTTGCCCCCGATTTTGCCCCGACCAATTAACCGTTCGTAAATCCAACGCAAATCTTGAACAGTGAAAACATTTTTAGCCACCCGAATAAACGGGAGATGGTCACTCATCAGTCGTTTGATGAGTACAACTTTGATTTCTTCCAAATGATGTTTGACGGCTTCTTTTTGCGGGGGTGGCAGCTTGTCAAACAGGTCGCCTTGTTGGAACAGCAGCTCCCAGGGGGCAATTTCTGGGTTAAAAGTGAGATCAATGTGGCTCGGTTGCGTTAACTGGTTACGCAACGCCTCATCAATAATCTGGTCTAATAAGGCGCTGCCCAGATTATTGGCAAAAAAAGCGTCTGTATGATAATCACGAATTATTTCCAGGCGGTGCTGCCAACTGTTTTCATCTTCTTGAATATATGGATTACTTAACCCTTCGCGCTGCTGGGAAATGAGGGCCTGTTCTTTGACTTCTTGCTCAAAATTGTTCTTGCTGACAATGCCGCGCTGGAAAAGTTCTTCACGCATACGCAGCCGAATCCGGTCACATAAAACAGGGTATTGGGCCAGCTTCACATAAACATCAATAGCGGGTGTGGTACTGCGGAGTGGGGCGGTGGGCATAAGCGCCTCCTAATGTAAATACAGATTTTGGATTGTAGAATGAAAACTGGCAATCAGTGAAATCTGCGAATTTTCATTCATCATTTTATGCTAACCTTTCGGTAGTTTCCTGAGTTAGAGTTGATCCTTCACTCTCCCCAAAAAAGTAGCTATGGACTGTCCTATTTCTTTCGGAGAGTCTTCTTGGATAAAGTGCAGTCCAGGCACAGTTACTTCTTGTTGCTGGGGCCAGCTTCGGCAATATTCTCGTTGGGCGCCGGTCAGGATAATACCTGGCTCGGCATTGATGAATAGTTTGGGGATGGCGGCTGTTTCCAACCATGTTGCATACCCGTTTACAATTTCATGGACATCGGCCGGTTCCCCTTCCAGAGGGATTTCGCGCGGCCAGGTCAGGGTGGGGCGGCGGCTCTCTCCGGGTTCGGTATACGGCCGACGATAAACTGCCATCTCCTCCTCCGTCAACGCGCGGATAACGCTGGCCGGCAAAATGCGCTCAACAAATATGTTTTTCTGGAGTACGATTTCTTCGCCGGCCGGGGAGCGCATCACCTGGAAGATACCCCTTGACACTTCCGGCCACTCATCCCAGGCCACCGGCCGTACAATCGCTTCCATATACACAATGGCTTTTATGCGCTGTGGGTGGCGCACCGCCCAATAAAATCCCAATGCCGACCCCCAATCATGAATAACCAAGGTCACGTTTTGCAAATCCAGGGCTGCAAACCAGGCATCCAGGTAACGAACATGGTCAACAAAACGGTAGCTGCCCGTCGGGTTTTTACCGGATGCTCCCATGCCGATTAGATCGGGGGCCAGGCAGCGGCCGTGCCCCTCCAGATGCGGTATCACATTACGCCACAAATAAGAGGAAGTGGGATTGCCATGCAAAAACACAATCGGGTCGCCGCTGCCCACATCTACAGTCACCATTTCAGAATCAAGGACGGCCGTGCGCTGCCGTTCATAAGGATCATTGGCTAAAATATGTCTATTCATTTTACTATCTTCTCCGTTGGCAGTGTAACCAAAAAGCGACTTCCTATTCCGTCCTCGCCCGGTTCTACCCAGATTTCCCCGCCGTGCGCTTCTATAGCCAGACGACAAAATGCCAGACCCAAACCAAACCCACGAGTACGGCGCATTCCGACACGTTCAATTTGAGCAAAACGCTCAAAAATTCGCTGCCGATCGGCCGAGGGAATACCCGGCCCGCTATCGGCAATAGAAATAGATACTTGATGAGCCATGGCCGTTACATCTACCTGAATACGGCCGTTGTGCGGTGTAAACTTCACCGCATTATCAATCAAATTCGTCAACACCCGCCGTATCCGATCCTCATCTACCATCACCAGAGGTATGTTAGGGGAAAAATGCGTCTGGAACATAATACTGCGCTGGTCAATTGAAAACGAAGCCATGGCCACCACTTCATCTACCAACTGCTTAATGCTGGCCGGGCCAATGTCCAGCATTAACTCGTCTGATTCCAGTTTAGATACATCCAACAAAGAATCTACCAGGTCTTGCATACGTGAATAAGCCAGCTTGGCAATATCTAGCAATTCCCGGTTGGCTGCCAGCACCCCTTCTGGCAGAACCAGTTCCAGCATATTGAGGACACTGTACATATTGTTTAATGGGCTGCGTAAATCATGCACAATCAGATCGCTTGTTTCCTGGCGTACTTGCTGCAAATCTAACAACTGTTCGTTTTCGTCAATTAAGGTAGAAAGCTGCTGCATTGCTTGCTGTTCACTGTTAACATTCGTCTGCTTAAATTCATGCACAGCCCTGAGTCGGGAGCTTAACAGGGCCAGCAAATTCAGACTGATAGTAGGCTGTGCTTGCAGTAAGCGATGAAACCCGACCCGTTCAATTCGCAGCAGCCGCACATCATCTAAGGCTACCAGAGAAGCCCATCGTGGCTTATCTTCCAGCAAAGCCATTTCCCCTACAACCTCGCCAGGACGACGAAACAACACCCCTGTCGGCGCGGCTAGATTGCCTTTTACCACAGCCACATGCCCACCCCAGATCAGATAAAGCGCATCCCCTTTATCTCCCTCGCAAAAGATGACGTTGCCAGCTTCAAACTGCTGGTCGGTCATAATCTCTCGTATCAGTTTGCGATCCAGTTTAGAGAATAATTTTACAAAGCTGGAATCAGCGGCCGTTGACCCAGAACTAATTTCGGCCGGCATAGCAGCCTTGATTTGATTCAGTTCGGCCTGCGAGACTTTTTTGTTGATCATAGATTATTTGCTGCCAGACATCCGATTTCTTTAAGAAATCGGATGTCTCACCGGGATCAAATCTCCAATTACACAATATAGGGTGTACTGGCCCCGGTTTTTGACATTCCTTTTTCATCCAACATCACATTAACACAGGCAGGTTTGCCGGAGGCGAAGGCGCGATCTAATGCGGGGCCGATGCCCTCCGGCTCAGTGACATATTCACCGTGTCCGCCCATTGCTTCTACAATCTTATCATAACGAGTAGAAGCCAATTTGGTAGCGATGGCCCGATCTTCACCGACCATGTTCAACTGTGGCCCACGAATTTGCCCCCAAGCGGCATCATTACCGATGATGGAGACGATGGGTAGATTGAAACGCACGGCCGTGTCAAACTCAAACCCATTCAACCCAAAAGAGCCATCCCCATTGACGATCAACACCTTTTTATCTGGGTACAAATGTTGGGCGGCGATTGCAAAGGGCGCGCCAACTCCCAGACAGCCCAACGGACCGGGGTCTAGCCATTGGCCGGGCACAGTTACATCCAGCGCTTTAGCGGCCGCGCTGACAATATCCCCACCATCACCCACCACAATCATATTTTCATCCAGTAGTTTATTGATTTCCGCGCCAAAACGAAAATGGTTAACGGGAGCGTCAGTCAATGCCTCCCATTCCGCCTGCTTGCTGCGCTTTTCATCTTCCATCTGCCGTACCTCGGCTAGCCACGCATCAAAGCGAATACCCTGCAGCCCTTCGGCCAATGCTTCCAACACCAGCCGTGAATCAGCCACCACGGCTACATCTGCTTCCCGGTTGTGATGCAGTTCATCTTTATCATTCTCAATCTGGATCAATTTAGCGTCGGAATTCCACCCTTCCAACCCATACTTCAGACGGAAATCGAGCGGTGTGCCAATCAACAGCACAGCATCCGCGTGCCGCAGCGCTTGGGAACGAGTGGCTTTGAAGCAGTGGGGATGGGTCATGGGCAGTGTGCCCCGACCGCCGCCGTTGGTGTAAACGGGCATGCCGGTTTGCTCGCTAAAGGCACGTAGACTGTCACTGGCATCATCCCAGTAAACTTGGGTTCCGGCCACGAGCAGCGGCTTTTGGGCATTGTGTAAAATAGCGAACATTTTTTGCAGGGCGTTTAGTTCGGGCTGTACCGGCTCAACAACCACTTTGGGAGCAATATCAGGCACGTCAATGGCGTTAAACAGTACGTCAAAAGGCAGTTCTATAAAAACGGGGCCGGGACGGCCGCTAAGGGCCAATTCAAAGGCTTCAGCCAGGTTAGCTGGAATCTCTTCCGTTTTTTGTATGGTGAAACTGGCTTTGGTGAAGGTGGCAAACATTTCCGTCTGGGGCATTTCTTGCAAAGCGCCGCGCCCACGAGTTCGCAATGGGGCCGCCCCCCCGAATAGAATCATGGGGCTGCGAGCCTGGTAGGCATTGGCAACGGCCGTAACCGCATCTGTTACTCCTGGCCCGGCCGTGACAATGGCGGCGCCAATGTTGCGGGTTAAGCGAGCATAGGCGTCGGCCGCGTGTCCAGCCGCTTGCTCATGCCGAAAATCAATTACGGCAATATTGTTGTTCAAACAGCCTTCATACACCGGGGCAATGTGTCCGCCGCAAAGGGTATACAGCGTATCTACTCCCTGTGCGGCCAATGTCCGCGCTACCAGTTCACCGCCATGTGTAAATTGCATTTTTACTCCTCGTGTTCTGCATTCAAAATATCTACAATCTGCGATTTCAAAGATGGCAAGTCGTTTTCTACAATCTCCCATACCGTCTGCATATTAATATTGAAGTAAGCATAGATCAGCCGATTGCGTAAGGTGATGATTTGCCTCTAGGGAATTGTTGAATACTGTTTCTGAAATTCTACTGATAGATTACGGCTGGCTTCTCCAATTATTTCCAACTCCCGAATAACGCCATCTTGCAGAAGCTTGGTTTACTTAAACTTCTGCCAAGTGACACCTTTCATATAGCCTTCGATTTGAGCCACTGCATCCAGAATGTGATGAAGGTAAATAGTGTCATCTTTCTTCATATAAGATCACCTTGTCTTGCTCAATGTACGGCCGCAAATAAGGACTCAAAGCCTCTAAACTAACCATTTCTACTTCCCGTCCCAAAAGTTCACTTAGTTCAGTTTCCAGAGCAAACCATTTCAAGCCAAGCGACGGTCGTTGCTCCGGTGACTTTAACTCGATCAATATATCAATATCACTGCCCGAAGTCTCATCACCCCGTGTGTAAGAACCAAACACAGTCACCATCCTGGCGTAAGGTTTTAACATAGGTATTGCTTT
>JAAEOP010000761.1 GCA_024223125.1 Chloroflexota bacterium | reverse complement strand
CAACAGGCAATACTGTACACCCAACGTATTACGTGGCCCTAAGTTATGAAACACTAACCTAAACCAACTATCACCTCCCTTCAAAATATGAGCTTTCTCGGAAAGTTTTTTAGGGAATTCCAGAGAAATAACGGTCCCAAAACCATTGGATAATGGATCTATATTATAGATGTCAAAGCGTTACAAGAAAGCGACATTTGCCCCTAATAATTACGACAAATGCCACTATTAATCACAGATTGTAACTGCTCAGGTCATGTCATTCTGAGCGAGGGACGAGCGAAGAATCTCTGTAAAATGCCCCAAAGGCGAGGCAAAGCTATACCGCATAGAGATTCTTCGGCCTGCGGCCTCAGAATGACATAGCAGGCTAAGTAGTTACCCCAAATTCTGATATAGTCTTAATTGAGTATACATGCTATCAATTATATAGATGACAGGCAGCCCAATGTCCAGCTTCTATTTCCCGAAATTCTGGCTCAACAGTGTCGCAATCAACGCCTTTTTCATCCATCACCCGTTGTTTGGAGGGGCAACGGGTGCAGAAGTTACAGCCTTGGGGCGGGTTGGCCGGGCTGGGCACATCGCCCTCTAGAATAACGCGTTTTTTCTCACGATCTTCTTCCAAAAATGGGTCGGGAATGGGGATGGCCGAGAGGAGGGCCTGGGTGTAGGGGTGCGAGGGGTTTTGATAAAGAACTGTCCGGTCGGTCAGCTCTACAATTTTGCCCAAGTACATCACCGCGATTCTATCGCTGATATGGCGCACCACGGCCAAATCGTGGGCAATAAATAAATAGGTCAACCCAAACTCGGCTTGTAAATCTTCCAAAAGATTAATAACCTGGGCTTGAATAGACACATCCAGCGCCGAAATTGGCTCATCGCACACAATAAAATCAGGCTGAACCGCCAGCGCTCTGGCCACGCCAATGCGCTGGCGCTGCCCGCCGGAGAATTCATGAGGATAACGGTTGATAAAGTATGGGTTAAGACCCACAATATTTAATAATTCTTTAACCCGTTCCTGGCGTGCCTTTCCACTTAAAATATTGTGAACTTCCAAAGGTTCGCCCACAATATTTCCAACGGTCATCCGGGGATTGAGCGAGGCGTAGGGGTCTTGAAAAATCATCTGGATATGCCGGCGCATTTTACGGATGCTTTCTCCTTTGAGGGTGGTCAGGTCCTCACCCTCAAACTCAACCGACCCGGCTGTAGGCCGGTAAAGTT
>JAAEOP010000760.1 GCA_024223125.1 Chloroflexota bacterium | reverse complement strand
CATTTGTAATTTTGCCCATCTGTCCGGCCGTCCGGTTGCTTTTACTAAAGGGGCGACGGAAGTAGAGAGCATTTGCAACCCGCCCCAAACAGCTAACACTCGTAAAGGGGGAATGATAGGCAGCCATTTATCTGGCAGCAAGATACTCACGAATTGGGGTGCCAGCAGGAAAAGCCCCAGAGAAAACAAGAAACCCAGGGCGGCCGTCATGGAATAAGAAATGAGAAAGGAGATCCGCAAGCGGGGAATATCATCTTGTAACAGGGAAAAGGTAGGGTATAATACTTTGCGGATGGAAGTAACCAGTTCGGTTGTAACCATATTGCCCATTTTGTAAGCCATAGCATAATAGCCTACGGCCGTAACCCCCAACACTTTGCCCACGAATAAATCATCTCCATTGCGGAACAAAGTTAAAAAGATGCCGCTCACTAAAATCCACTTGCTAAAAGACCATAAATCGGTCATTTTGTCCCGGTTAAAATCGAAACGGGGTTTATAGGGAGCGATAATATAGGAGCCGGCCGTTTTGATCATAATTGTAATGAGCTTGCCGTATACCAGCCCCCAAACATTGCGGTAATAATAGGCCAGTGAAATGGTAACGACCGTGCCTAGCGCATCGGTTGTAACATTGTAAAGAGCGATTTTACGTATATTAATAGCCCTTACCAAAGCCGCCATACGTATGCTGGTTGTGTTTTTAATGAATGTTGCCCCAGCAATAACCAGCAGCATCGACGATAGAATCGGTTCATCATAAAAAGCGGTAATGGGCTGGATGAGCAGCAAAATCAAGCCGGTTTGGATGACGCCCTTGACCAAATTCATTGACCAGACCACATCCCAATAGCCGCTTACATCATCTTTTTTTTGTATCAACGCGGCACTAAATCCGGTGCGTGTAATCACGTCTAAAAAGACCAAAATAGGTGTAATCAAGGCCATGAGACCAAAATCATCCGGTGCAAGTAAGTAAGCCAGTGCAGGGATGCGGATGAATACGACCCCACGTATAAGGAGACGCTCCACAAACACCCAGCCAACCCCTTTTTTGGCTTTAACACCGATTCCCTGTTGGTCGGACATTAGTAATACTTTCCTTGTTCATTCAGGCGCAAGAACAGTTCCCGATCTTGAAAACCCAAAATTTGAGACGTATTGTCGCCCACAAGGACACAAGCAGGCACATCGTTGGTTACAACAGTGCCCATGCCGATAAATGTGTCGTCTGGCAGCAGCGGATTGGGAATATACGGGTTAGGTATGACGCCCATTAACTCTAACTTGCGCCTCACATTGCGGCGCATCCGGTAAAGCAGGCTGTTTTGCCGCAGTTTATGCTTCAATATTTAGCTCTCCCAGAATCTGCCACAATTCTCCTGGCGTCGTCGGCGCGAAATACTGCGTGGTCGCCTGTTGCATCGCCTGGCGATGGCGCTCTCGGATGGTTTCATTGACAAAGGGAAGCAACTCAACCAGACTGATAATGTTAACGTTCGGGGTCAAACTCCAGGCGGTATTTGAGGTGGATGATATGGTAATAACGGCCGTAATCCCCTCCAATTGTAAAAATTCAGCCGGTATATGCGTAGGTACGGTATTAACCGAGTCAGCACCAAAGCGTTCAAAATGGCTGGCTCGCGGATGAAATTTTACAATCTGCTCACTCGCCGAGAAAAGAGCGTAACATTGCGCTAACAGCGCTTCATAAGCTGTTTCTTCTATCTCCCCCATATCTAGCGCCATGCTCATAATCCATAATATTTTTGCCGATGTTCGCCATTGCAATGCCTTGTAGATAGGACTGCTTTGAAGTGTGCCCGCCGTTAATATGCGCTCGTGTGTCTGAGTGACAATTTGTTGTATACCTTTGGCTGATATGGCGGGCAAACTGACGGCTGATTGTTTATTGCTGGGGCGTACTATTTCAATGGGAATGGGGTACACAAAGTAGAAAAAAAGCTGCTGCGTTGCGCTTCTGAGCGACCAATAGGGTGCATACATATCTACCATATCGCATTCAGTGTAGTGCATCTGGCATTTAGTGTGCAAATGCCACACTGTATAAAATAAAAAGAGGGCTGCGTGCCGGTTGTAGAAATGAACAATGCTGCCTTCTGGTAAGCCGGCAAACCATTGATGGTACAGGTTTTTAGTTTGTGCCCGTGCCCGCAGCAGCGTAAGGGGCTGTCGGATGCGCCATGTGGGTTGGTCTTTGATGAAGTGAATTTTTATCTGGGGAAAGTGGACGGCTAACGGCCGTAAAAATGCGTACAACGGTTCAGTAAGACAAAAGAGAACGGCCGAACTTCCCTTCTGGCGTAATTGGTCTAACCGAGACGTTACCGACAGCAAGCATGAATATGAAGCCAATAAAAAATATTCTGTGTTATCAGCCATGCCCGCCGCCTTTAATCTGTTTGTTTTTGGGCGCAAATTGAGTCCCATGTTAATGGTGTGCCGCGCTCAAGCGATCTGGATGTTTGTTTGCCTAATACCATAGACAAATAGCGTGTATGCAAGCCATAACCAGGACGAATAGAACGGATATTTTCTGTTGTGAACGTGTCGCCAGCTTTCATATCTTGCACCACAAAAAGGGAACGACGGAAAACGCGGCTGGCCTGTTCTTTTTTAGTGACCTGATATTTAATACTCCCCAGAGCTTTTTCGGCTACGCGCACAGCCTCTACCATTTCCTTAAATTCGTGGGGTTCCAGGGAAAATGCAGAATCTGGGCCAGGTACATCACGGGATAGGGTAAAATGTTTTTCGATGATACAGGCGCCGAGGGCAACGGCCGTAACCGGAACCGTAATTCCCAAAGTATGGTCGGACAGACCCACAGGTACGCTAAACGCAGCCGCCAAATGAGGGATCGTTTGTAAATTCATATCTTCCGGCGCGGCCGGATAGGCGCTAGTGCATTTCAAAAGCGCCAGTTGATTATTCCTCTCATCCCGGATAGTTTGCACAGCTTCATCAATTTCGGCCAGCGTGGCCATGCCCGTTGACATGATGATAGGCTTGCCGGTACGAGCAATGCAACGAATGAGAGGGATGTCTACAATTTCAAAGGAAGCGATTTTATAAGCGGGCACATCCATTTCTTCGAGAAAGTCTACGGCCGTATCATCAAACGGCGTCGAAAATAAATCTATGCCTAACTCATCGGCAATCTCTTTTAACTTTGGCTGCCATTCCCAGGGCGTATACGCTTCGTCATAAAGCTCGTATAGATTACGTCCTTCCCACAATGTACCCTGATCAATTTGGAAATGATCATTATGGCAATCAATCGTCAAGGTATCTGGCGTATACGTTTGCAATTTAACCGCATCAGCGCCAGCTTTAGCGGCCGCTTCAACTAATTGTACAGCTTGCTTAAATTCTTGATTATGATTAGCTGAAAGCTCAGCAATAATATAAACAGAATGAGAATCGCCTATTTTATGACCAGCAATATTTAACATATTGTCAATTTATC
Source organism: Chloroflexota bacterium (assembly GCA_024223125.1). The sequence goes on along the minus strand of JAAEOP010000760.1, from coordinate 15,493 downwards.
TCGAACGCACATATTTCAAACACCTAACTTCTGGCTTAAATATCGAAGCTCAGATTTAAGCCGCGGAAATCTATTGAGAAATGCGCTTATCTTACGCTCAACTTTTACCAAAACCTGTAGCAAAACTGATTCGGTTTTTGGTTTTCGTTCAGTCACTATAGCTTTCACCAAAACCAAAGTAACTGTTTCGAGAGAGAGTCCCTGATATACTTGATCCTCATCGCCTATATTTGAAGAAGGAAAAAGCGCCCCCGAAGGTTCATTGAAATACGCTTTGGCAACAGTGGCGTTTGACTCTAAATACTGAGCAAGAAACGCATCTCTCTTTTCGTTATCCCAAAAAGAATACCTTTCAAAAGGTTGTTTTGAGCTTGTTTGTTGTAAAATGCGGCGCATATACTGCCTTTCATCATTACTCAAATGCGGGTTGCTTAACCGTGCGATCTCCAACGCATCCCGCGAATAACCTCGATTTGGTGTTAGAGTATCAATATGTGATAGTAGCTGTTCATTATCAATGCCCACAACTTGAGAAAAGTCTTTCAGTAGGCTATCTGATTCTGGAAGAAAGGCTTTGTCATACCGTCGCGCAATCACATTCTCTTTGCCAAAATGTTCAGAATAGCAATGTAAAAACCGTTCCCAATCAAATAAGGATGTAGAGTAGGTTTCGATAAATGATTGGAAAGTATATGATTCGCCTTCGTGTATTTTTTGCGTGTATAACGATTCAAGGAAGTCATCTTGCCGTCTCAAATAGACGATGATACGAACGTCCATATAATCAGTGATCTTTTTAAGATGCTCTGCAACTATCCCCGCATTTTTATAGCCGCTTAACGGATTACCGCTAAATCCTTCCCAACTCATCAGGAAACGAACACCCTCTCCCTCTTTTTTCTGGTTATATGTAACTTGACGGTTTAGCTCCCTCTTGAATAACTCAATGATATCATAGTCTAATTCCTTGAGCAGCATTAAAGACCTGACATTGCCAGGCAGCGGTAAAAACACCAAATTTTCTTCTCGAAGAGCAAACTGATTTTGGCGCAGGGCATGTTGGATAGCTGTTGACCCTGTTTTATGCGTACCTACATGAATATATAGTCGTGTTCTAGTCATTTTTGTTCGGACGCGGAATATCCTAGTATTTGGCCAAATCCACGAGTGGCAAATGCGCTTCAATTAAAGAAATGATTGTTGCGATTTCTTCGTCCTGAATACCCACCGAGCAGGGCAGACTTAGCGCCTGGCAGTTGAGCCGTTCGGCCACATCCCCATAATACGCCTGACAATTGGCGTAAGCTTTGCTTAGATGGATGGGTTGCCATAACGGCCGTGTTTGTACCTTCTTCTCCGCCAATTCTCTCAATAATGCGCGGCTGTCTATCTTGTTATCTGCCAAAACCGTGTACAGCCATTTGATACTATACGCCCAATCCGCCTCCCGCATGAGCGCGATGGCGGGCAGGGAGGCAAACGCCTCGTCGTACCGTTGGGCAATGGCTCGTTTACGGGCGATATAGTCGTCCAGCAGCTCCATCTGCGCGCAGCCGATGGCCGCCTGCACATTGGTCAGCCGGTAATTGTAGCCAATCTCATCATGGATATATTCAAGCGGGTCTTTTTTGGCCTGGGTCGTCAGATATTTTGCCCTATCCGCCCACGCTTCATTGTCCGTCACAATCATGCCGCCGCCGCCGGTGGTGATGATTTTGTTGCCGTTAAAACTAAAGCAGGCGATGTTGCCCAGCTTCCCGACCATCTGGCCTTTATATTTTGCGCCCAAACTTTCCGTGGCGTCTTCGATGACGACCAGATTATATTTGCGGGCGACGGCCGTAATCAAATCCATATCCACCGGATGCCCCAAAATATGCACCGGCACAATCGCTTTTACACGCCGCCCCGTTTTCTTATTGCGTAACGTGCCCTGCTGCCAGACACATTCGCGCTCAACAAAATCCACAACCTGCTGCGCGTTCATCTGCCAATAATTTGGCTCGGCGTCAATAAAAACAGGCCAGGCGTTAGCATAGCGAATGGCATTAACCGGAGCGATAAATGTCAACGTAGAGACCAACACCTCGTCGTCCGGCTCAACGCCCGCAACCAGCAGCGCCATGTGCAACGCGCCAGTTCCGTTGACAACGGCGATGCTGCGCTTTGCACCCACGTAAGCGGCCACATCCCGCTCAAAACGATCTACATAACTGCCTACCGACGATACCCAGGCCGTATCCAGACATTCTTTTACATAACGCCACTCATTCCCCCGAATTTCAGGGACGCACAGGGGAATAGCGCCTGTGGCCACGAGCGCACCCGGCTCAAACTGTGTAGACATCAGGACGATACCTCTCTTTGTTATTTTCAACCCAGTTAATTGTTTTTTGTAAACCATCTTCCAATGTATAAAAAGGCTGCCATTCCAATAATTCTTGCGCCAACCTATTGTCAGCTAACAAGCGATCCACCTCGCTTTTATCAGGTCGCAGACGCTGCTGGTCTGTTTCGATGGCGATCTCCCGCCCCACTAGTTTTGCGATGAGCGCGGCCAAGTCACCGATGCTGATTTCACGACCGGAGCCAATGTTTACCGTCGCCCCAATTGCGTCAGGAGCGGACGCTGCCAGCATGAAGCCTTGCACGGTATTGGCGACATAATTCAGGTCGCGGGTAGGCGTAAGGTTGCCCAAGCGAATGGTTTCTTTGGTCAGGCATTGGCTGATGATGGCGGGGATGACGGCGCGGGCGGATTGACGGGGGCCGAAAGTGTTAAACGGCCGTACCGTCACCACCGGCAAATCAAATGATAAATGAAACGACTCCGCCATCTTATCCGCCCCAATTTTGCTGGCAGAATACGGGGATTGTCCTTGCAGCGGATGTTTTTCGTCAATAGGCACATATTGTGCCGAACCATACACCTCGCTAGTGGAGGTATGCACCAATCGTTCAACACTCAATTCGCGGGCGGCTTGCAGCACATTCATCGTCCCCACGATATTTGTTTGTACGTAAGATTGCGGCGCGCGGTATGAATAAGGGATGGCGATGAGCGCGGCTAAATGAAACACAATATCACGGCCGTTCATTGCCTGTTTTACGCTGTCCCGGTCGGCAATATCGCCGCCAATTACCTTGATCTCATTGCGAATGGGGGATTGATCTAGCCAGCCCCAACTGCCCAGCGCATTGTAATGTACCAAAGCGGTTACATCAGCGCCCACTTCGGCGAGCGTTTCTGTAAGATGGCTGGCAATGAAACCGCCCGCGCCCGTAATCAATACACGTTTTCCAGACCAATTCATAAAGCAAATCTCCCGTTTTCTACATCTTTTTGGGCTTGCTCATAATCGGCGTGATGCCCAACGTCTAACCAGTATTCGATAATTGGAAAATTGATAACATTTTTACCCGCTTGCAGCAAGGTTTCGATGAGATCGGTCATATCAAAGCGACGGCCGTTAGGAATATAACGGCGCATATCTGGCTGCAACAGATAGATACCGGCATTGACAAAAAAGTTATAGGTTGGTTTTTCGCGCAGCCGCGTAATGCGCGTACCGTCGCACTCCACTACGCCGTAAGGCACTTCAACCTCATATTGACGCACGGCAACGGTTAAATCAGCCCGATACTGCCGGTGGTAATCGCGCATCGCTCTAAAATCTACGCGGGTGAGGATATCACCGTTGATGACAAGTAGGGGGGCATCATTTTCAGCCAACAGTCCCAATGCACCGGCTGTGCCCAACGGTGTATCTTCGCTGACATAATTGATATGGACGCCAAACTTTTGCCCGTCGCCAAAATGTTCTTTGATTTTTTCTGGCTTGTAATGTGTGGAAATATTGACATTTTGAATACCTGATGATTGCAATTGCTCGACAATGCGTTGAAGCAGCGGCCGGTCGCCAATGGGCAGCATCGGTTTGGGCAGATCAAGGGTTAACGGCCGTAAACGCGTACCAAATCCGCCAGCCATAACCACCGCTTCTATAGGTGCGTATTCCTGCTTGAGCAAGGTGTTGGTTGTAAACAGGTCAACAACACGGCCGTTTTTATCCAACAGCGGGATTTGAGATACCACATGCCGCCGCATCAAGGCCGCCAATTCGCCAACCGGCGTATCTACCTGCGCTGTAATTGGCTGCGAGTACGCCGATTCTGCTCTGGCGGATAATAAATTGCTCACAGGCGTATTCAACCCAGTTCCCGCCAACACAGCCCGACGAATATCACCATCTGTGATGGTTGCCAGCAAACAGCCGTCATCCACCACAACCAGCGCAATCCCCTTAGCGTTACGATCTATACAGGCCATCGCCTCGCGCAAGGAATTATCGGGGTTTATAAATAGACGTTGTATTTTGCCTGGTTCCATTTTTGTTATTCAAGACTACAGCAGATTGGAAAAGGAACAGATAGGTATCCAAAGGACAATCTATCTACTTCTTTCTAAATCCGATGTAGCCGCCTATTTACACAGCGGCTTCGCCGGTACGCCCACAACAGTTATGTGTGGCGGCACATCTTTCACCACAACCGCGCCAGATCCGACTACCGCGTATTCACCAATGCGAACGCCTTGGTTCACCGTCGCGCCAGCACCAACGTGTACACCGGTTTTTATATGCGCCGCACCCGCTAACTTTGCGCCAGTAGCGATATGAACATGATCGGCCACAACACAATCGTGCTCTACAATCGCGCCCGAATTAATGATGACGTTATCCCCCACCACTGCATCTGCGTTAATAATCGCGCCCGCCATAACCGAAACGCCACTCCCTAACACGGCCGTCAGTGAAATAATTGCACGGGTATGAATGGCGTTAACTACAAATAAATGATATGCACACGCCAACTCGTACAATTTTTGACGAGGCACGATATTACCTGTGCTGCCCAAACCGATAAAACAATGTTTGAAGCCGTCAGATAATAATTGAAGCAGTAAGTCATCACCACCCAGCACGGGTACACCCACCAGGTTTTGTCCGTGCAACGCCAAGTTTGGGTCTAACAAACCTACCATCTCATAACGGCCGTCTTGCCGCAATATCTCAATAAGTACTTTGGCGTGTCCACCCGCGCCCAAACCAATAATTGGAATCTGTTTCATGACACGGTTGCCCAATCAAACGAAAGATCAATGGGATAATCGGTAAACTTTTTGATAATTAAACCATCATCCAACTTAATGGTTTGCAAGACACGCACAATACGTTCGGCGGCACGGCCGTCTCCAAAAGGATTAGTCATGTCGGCAACGGTTTCCATAAATTGGGGCGATAGCGCCCGGTTGATGCCGGCCGTGATTTGCTCTTGCCCATACCCTGTGTCTATGATATTTGGTCCGCGCAAACGGCCGTTTTGCCTTGCGCCCACATTGACAACCGGCAGCTTGAATAATCCCGCCTCAACCATACCGCTAGACGAATTGCCCACCATCGCCCGTGTCAACGCCATGACGCTAAAATACCCCTGTACGCCTAAACTTTCAACGGCATGGGCATTGGGATGTGTTTCTGTGTATTCATTGATTAAGTTGCGGATGATACGGCCGTTTGTATCCGCATTCGGCATCGTAAACAAAACAGGTAGACCAGATGCGTCTAACGCTGCCAGCAATTCAGTTGTTTGCCATGCCGTTTGCTCAAACTCCAGCGTCACTGGATGAGTCGTCACCAGTAAGAAATCATCCGCCAATTCAAACCCCATCCGTTCAGCCAACGCGCTGTGATTCAATAGGTCAACAGTGCGTAAATTATCCAAACTGGGCGCGCCGCATAAAAAAATACGGGCGGGGTCTTCGCCCAACTGCACCACGCGCCGCGCATAAGCGGCCGCGCTGACAAAATGGATATGGCTCAACTTCGTCATCGAGTGGCGCAGTGCATCGTCTATTACCCCTTGTGTCACCTCGCCGCCATGAATATGCGCCACTGGAATTTTGAAAGGGAGCGCTGCCAACGCCGCTGCGTGCATTTCATACCTGTCGCCCAATAACAGCAAAATATCCGGTCGGAAGCGAGCCAACGATTGCGCGAAGCCAATCAAACCCAACCCGGCCGCTTTAGAAATTGCCGACGGCGTATCGGCCGACAAGAGCGTTTCCACGCGGTCGCCAATCTCAAATTCAATCGCTTCAACCGTCAGGCCAAATTCAGGGCTTAAATGGCTGCCAGACACAATCAAATACAATTGCAAGTCTGGTGCCGCCTCGATTTGGCGCAAAACAGGCCGATAAATACCGTAATCGGCACGGGAAGTGGTGACAACACCTATGGTTCTCACAGAATCACCTCCCAGGTTATCAGCGTGTCGGCGGGGATGGCAACGCGGGTTGTACGGCCGATGAGATACGGTTTCATGGTGGGTGGCAGACCGTTTCCCGGCCGTTTAATGGCAATCATTTCCGGCGTAATCTGAACATGGGCAGGGATATCGGCGGCGGCTACCAAACTGCGACGGGCGACACTGGCGGTGTTGTATTCACTGGCGGCAGGTTCTTTACGGCCGTGTCCCAAAGAAATTTCCACCGCCCGAATGCCCCTCACCAACGCGACCAACTCGTCTGGCGACAATGAGGCGCGATGATCGGGGCCAGGCAAGGTTTTATCCAACGTGAAATGCTTCTCAAGGACACATGCGCCCAACGCAACGGCCGCCAGCGAAATTTCAATACCTAATGTATGGTCTGAAAAACCGACAGGCAGTTGAAAGGCAGTTTGCATCGTTTGCATGGCGCGTAAGTTTACATCTTCATAGGCGGCAGGATAATTGCTGATGCAATGGAGCAAGACAAGATTGTTATTGCCGCTTTGCTGGATGGTGTGTACGGCCGTTTCCACCTCCCCCAAAGTTGCCATACCCGTTGACATAACCAAAGGCTTGTCCTTGCCCGCCAAATAAGTCAAAAATGGCAAGTTGTTGATTTCGCCCGATGGGATTTTGAACAGGGGCACACCCAAATCATCCAGCAAATCAGCGCTGTCCTCATCAAACGGGGTAGACAAGAAGATGATTTTTCCCTGACAGCGCGCAGCTAATGCGTCATGGTCGGCGCGGGAAAGTTCCAGCTTGCGTACCATGTCGCGCTGAGATTCTGTTTTGCCTGTCGTTTCTTGCTGGTATTCTGCTTTTGGTGCGTAACGGGAGATGATTTTATCTGTCTGAAAGGTTTGGAATTTAACTGCGTCTGCACCGGCGGCGATGGCAACGTCAATGAGTTGTTTCGCCCGCGCCAGACTGCCGTTATGATTCACGCCCGCTTCGGCGATAATGAAACAGGGATGGTTGTGGTTGAACGGCCGTTTGCCAATATTGTTCAACTTCATGTTAATGCTCTCAACGTAAAATCAGCCACCTGTAGGTCCCACTCTGTATCTATATCTAATGATCGGTTTTGCGGCATACAATAAGCATAACTGGGAGCCGTGTGAAATGTTTTATGTGCAATAAATTGTTCACTCCATATCAAATAAATAGCGCCGTTTATTGCGTACGCAACAGGGAGTTCTTGTCGCTGAGTATATACGTTACTCCCATTAATAAAATCATCCAATTTATCATCAATGTCCACTTTCTTTGTCCAATATGGATGAGGATGAGCTTTACAAACACCAATAATGCTAGCTGCCTGTTTTTCATGCAGACGTTGAATAGCAGCGTCAATATCAGCAGTAGTTCGCAGAGGTGATGTAGGTTGTAAAAGCATAATTAAATTGGGACAATAATTTTGATTTATTTGCAACCATTGCAGTGCATGAATAATCACATCAACGCTGGTAGACTTATCTTGCGATAGGAATTCAGGGCGCATGAATGGTACTTCCGCCCCGTATTCTCGAGATATAGTCGCAATTTCTTCATCATCGGTGGTAACAATAACACGGTCAAGTTGGGCGGAATGCATGGCCGCTTCTATTGTCCAGGCAATGAGTGGTTTCCCCGCCACAAGCCGGATATTCTTACGCAATATACCCTTAGAGCCACCGCGTGCGGGAATAAGCGCTAAAACAGATGGTGAAGATGTTTTGTTCATGATAATGAGGCTTGGTATTGGGCAATTGTACGCGCTAAACCTTCTTCAAAAGGGGTTGATGCTTTGAATCCAAATATTGCTTCTGCTTTGTCTGTGTTGAGTTTGCGGCGCGGCTGCCCGTTGGGTTTGGAAGTATCCCAAATGATTTTCCCTTCAAATCTGGTTAATTTGACGATTAGTTCCAATAGCTCTTTGATGCTGATTTCAAAAGAACTGCCCAGATTGATTGGCTCACTATCGTTATAATTCTCCGCAGCCATCAAAATACCTTCAGCGGCATCCTCGACATATAAAAATTCCCGTGTCGGCGAGCCATCGCCCCAGGCGACAACATGGTCGTCGCCGCGTTCTTTGGCCTCCAGACATTTGCGGATGAGCGCGGGGATGACGTGTGAAGTTTCCAGATCAAAGTTGTCGCCGGGACCGTATAGATTGACGGGTAATAGGAAAATAGAGTTGAAATTGTACTGCTCACGGTAGGTTTGACTTTGTACCAAAAGCATCTTTTTGGCAAGCCCATAGGGGGCGTTGGTTTCTTCTGGGTAGCCATTCCACAAATCTTCTTCTCTAAAAGGGATTGGGGTGAATTTGGGATAGGCGCAAACAGTGCCCACGGCCGTGAATTTTTCTACACCCATCCGCCAGCTTTCATGAAAAAGTTGACTTCCCATCATCAGATTATCATAAAAAAACTCGGCCGGGCGGCTGCGATTGGCGCCAATGCCGCCCACTGTTGCCGCCAGATGAATAACGGCCGTTGGTCTGGCGTCGTTCAACAAATCCAGCACAGCTTCATGGTTGCGTAAATCATAATCAACCTTACGCGGCACAAAAACAGTAGCCGCTTCTCGTTCTTGCAGCTTGTTAACCATAAATGATCCTAAAAAACCAGCGCCACCAGTAACAACAACTCGTTGATTTTGCCAAAATGACATGAAATGAATACTCCGTTTGTAATTATGCAGGCCCTTCATTTTTTGGAGTATGGTTCATAATTTGCATCATGTCCAAAAAACAAAGGGTCTACCATCAAAGCTATAAAATCACGCCAATACTACCATTGGCGCAAGGGTGATGCAATCGTCAATAAACCGCGAATATCTTCTCTGATAAAACAAAAAGCGCCAATGTCCTGTTACATAAAAAGAGCCGGTGTCAGGCACACCGGCTCCTTCACTGAAAACTATAAACTAAATACTGAAAACTGCTTACTTATGCGATCTCAATTTCCGTTCAATCTCCTTTAACACCTCGTCGGCTACATCCTTCACCTGCTTTTCCAGTTTAGCAACCCAACCGGCACGCTGCGCGGCCAATACCAGGGAGCGGGCTACAAAAATGGGGGCCATCTGACGGCGGTAGTCAGCACTGGCGTGGATGTCACCCATCACGTCGTCGCCCAGGTCGTTGAGAACTGCCCGAGCGGCCGCATGGATATTGGCCTCATTCAGCTTCTTGCCAACCAGAGCGGCCCCGACTGAGGGCACGGCCGTAGCCTTAGAAGTCAGACCGCCGACGGTGACGCTGCACGCTGTACATTCACCTTTGAGACCGACGGTTATGTTGGCGCAGGCGCCCACCATGGCGTAACGGGAGGCGGGGTTGAACAGCTTGGTGTAGGCGGAACCCATCTCGGCCGATTCAGCGGGAATTTCGACGGCCGTTACCATTTCACCTTCAGCCAAAGCCGTTTCAAACAGGCCAGTGAAAAAGTTAGCGGCATGGACGCTGCGCAAACCATCAGACCCGCTGATGTGGAAGGTAGCATTCAGGGCCAAGAATACGGTCGGCAAGTCAGAAGCAGGGTCAGCGTGGGCTACGTTGCCGCCCACTGTGCCCCGATTACGTACCTGCGGGTCGCCAATCATGCCCGCCGCTTCAGACAAAGCAACCGGGAAGTTGTGGTCTTTGTGGGCGGCGACAGCAGCATGGTTGGTAAGAGCGCCAATCTGGTAACGGCCGTCGCTCTTACTGATACCGCTTAATCCTTCAATACGGCCGATGTCAATCACCGTTTCCGGGTTAGCCAGACGCATCTTCATCACCGGCAGCAAGCTGTGGCCGCCAGCCAGAAATCTACCATCATGTGTACCTGCCAGGGCAATTGCTTCTTCAATCGACCCGGCACGATAATAATCAAATTTTGGTGGATACATTACTCATCTCCTCCGTTAGCTGCCTGCATGGCAGTGTAAACTTTTTCCGCAGTCAAGGGCATGTCTATATGTTTAATGCCAAAGGGGGACAAAGCATCTAAAACAGCATTAACGACGGCCGGGGTAGAGGCGATAGTGCCTGTTTCGCCTACCCCTTTAACACCGAGTGGATTAATGGGAGTGGGGGTTTCAGTGCGGTCAAGTTCAAAACCAGGGAATGAATCAGCTCGTGGCAACGCATAATCCAGCAGTGTGCCACTGGTTAACTGACCGTTATCATCATAGACAGCCCCTTCCCACAATGCCTGGGCCACACCTTGAGCAATGCCACCATGAATTTGCCCATCTACAATCATCGGGTTGATAACTTTGCCAACGTCATCTACAGCGACATACCGTTGAATGGTTGTTTTCCCGGTGCCTTTGTCTACTTCAACGACGCAGATATGTGTACCAAAGGGGAATGTGCAGTTGGGCGGATCGTAGTAAGCTGTATCATCCAGGAACGGTTCCATACCTGCGGGTAAATCGTAAGCAAGGGCGGCCGCTCCGGCGATCTCTTGAATCGTTTTGGCGTTATCGGGCGCTCCTTTCACAAATGCTTTGCCATCTTCAAAGACAACATCTTCTTCGGCCGCTTCGAGCATGTGTGCCCCAAGATGGCGTGCTTTGTCTTTAATGCGTTGCAGACTGTTGAACAAAGCTACTGTCCCAACAGCAGCGCTGCGACTGCCGTAGGTGCCGTACCCGAAGGGAGTTCCCAAAGTATCGCTGTGTTGCACGATGACATCTTCTAACGGTACGCCTAACTCGTCTGCAACAACTTGGGCCATGGTCGTTTCGTGCCCTTGTCCGTGTGATTGGGAGCCGGTGGTTGCCACCACTTTGCCTGTGAGGTGAACACGTACATTAGCGCTTTCCCAGAGGCCAGCGCCCCAGCCTTCACCGGGTAAGCCAACCCATGCGGAGGGAGCCACCCCACACGCTTCGATGTAACTAGAAAAGCCGATGCCGATGTAACGGCCTTCGTTGCGTGCTTCAGCCTGCTTCTGACGTAAACTTTGATAATCGACGATTTCTAAAGCGCGATCAAGCGCTCCTTCATAATTCCCGCTATCATATTCCAATCCGTTGAAGATGTTGTTGGCGGGTGGATAAGGAAATTGGTCGGGCTGAATGAAGTTTTTGCGTCGTATTTCTACGGGGTCCATTCCTAATTCGTTGGCTACCAGGTCAACAGCCCGTTCGACGACGTAGGTGGCCTCAGGACGACCGGCGCCACGGTAGGCATCTACCATGCCGGTATTAGTGTAAACGCCGGTAACGTGACAGTAGATGCTGGGGATTTTATAGGCGCCAGATAGAAGACGGCCGTAAAGTGTGGTCGGAATTCCCGGTGCAATCGTAGAAAGTGTTCCACCGAGGTTGGCGTAGGTATTCACTTTAAGCCCCGTAATCGTGCCATCATTGTTTGCAGCGACTTCGATGTCGGTAATGTGATCACGGCCGTGGGTGGTTGCTACATAATTTTCACTACGGCTTTCCATCCATTTAACCGGGCGGTTCAACATTTTCGAGAGAGCTGTTACCATTGTGTACTCAGGATAAAGGAAAATTTTTGCCCCAAAACCACCGCCAACTTGTGGGGATATGACGCGCATCTTCGTTTCGGGCATACCGAATACAAAGGCGGTCATGAGCAAGCGGTGAACGTGTGGCGCCTGAGAGGTGAGCCAGACCGTATATTCTTCGGTGCCGGGATTGTATTGGGCGATAGCGCCGCGTGGTTCTATCGATGTGGGGATGAGGCGCTGATTGACGAGAAGCTGCTTGACGACGACATCTGCTTCATTTATTGCTTGACTCACGCTATCTTGATCGCCACATTCCCATTGCATACAGATATTATTGGGAGCATTTTCGTGAATTTGGGGCGCGCCTTCTGCGGTTGCTTCTTTGGCATTGACGACGGTATCCAGCGTTTCCCAATCAACTTCAATGAGTTCCAGAGCATCTGCCGCTTGATACTGATTTTCGGCAACGACAACGGCAACGCCGGCCCCGGTAAAAGTCACTTTGTCGGTTTCCAACGTTTTGGGAGTATTGGCATTATTGTCTACGCCGCCGGCTAACCAGGCGCAAGGAAGTGGATTTAGGAACTCGAAATCTTTGCCAGTGAAAACGCCAATGACGCCTGGGGACGCTTCTGCGGCGCTGATGTCTATGCTTTTAATGTTGGCATGAGCATAAGGGCTTCGGAGAACGGCGGCATGGGTCATGCCGGGGAGTTGAATATCATCTAAATAACGAGCCTCGCCTTTGATGAGGCGAGGGTCTTCAACACGTTTAACAGCTTTTCCAACGTAGTTTCCCATTTTATGCCTCCTGTTATTTGGCTTGGGCCGCTTGTTTCACAGAGCGGACGATATTTTCGTAACCGGTGCAGCGGCACATATTGCCTTCTAAACCGTGACGAATTTCTTCTTCGGTGATGTGGGGGTTGCCTTCCACAAGTTTGGTAGCGGCCATAATCATACCGGGGGTGCAGTAGCCGCATTGCAGGCCGTGGTTGTCCCAAAAGGCTTGCTGCATGGGATGCAACTCCCCATTTTGGGCCAGCCCTTCGATGGTGGTGATGTCCGCCTCATCGGCCTGAACGGCTAGCACAGTGCAAGATTTTACGGCCGTGCCATTCATATGTATGGTACAGGAGCCGCATTGACTGGTGTCGCAGCCAATGTTGGTTCCTGTCAGTCCCAGCGCATCACGCAAAAAGTGAACCAATAACGTGCGTGGTTCCACATCGCCATGATGTGCCTGGCCGTTGACATTCATTGAAACTTTCATATTTTTACTGCCTCCTTCCTTGTTGTAAATGAACGGTAACTACACAGGTGTTTCTCGCTTGTCATACCCGCGAAGACGGGTATCCAGTTGTGTGGATTCCTGCCTTCGCAGGAATGATCTGTATAGTTACAATAAACGAATAAATGAAGAGTTATGATCTAGTGATATTGTGTGGAGTGTCACCTCCTTTAGGTTGCGAGTTGCAAGTTACAAGTTGTAGGTGTGAGATGTCGCGTTATTTGCTTACCCGGTGAGCGACTTTGTTGGCCACGCGGCTGGTAAACCATTCCAATAAGATGTACAAAATGAGCAGAAATCCACCGCCGATGAGGGCTTTGCGTATGAGGTCTTCCTGATTTTCTTCGGCAAACAGTTCTTCGGCCATATTTTTGGCTATACCGAGGGCGAATTCGGTTTGGGTTGGGGGTTCGACGGGCGGGGGTGGGGGTGGGGCTTCGCCGGTTGATGGGTCGGTTTGTGCGGCCGTCATTCGATATTCAATCTGGTTTTCCAACCCTTCCAGGCTTTGACGGATGATCGCTTTGGCCGAGCTGTCTAATAAACGTTGGCCGACGCTGGCTAAACGGCCGCCTACCTGAGCGTCCCCTTCATAATGTAAAATGGCACTATCGCCATTCCCCTCTAACCGGAGCGAACCAGCGCCCTTAACAAAACCGGGCGCGCCTTTGCCATCTACGGCGATGTGGTAGCTTTCGGGTTGGACGATGTCGGAGATGAGGACGTTGCCCTTAAATTTACCCTGAACAGGACCGACTTTGATTTTGAGGATACCCTGGTATTCATTTTCGCCGACTGGATCGAGGCTTTCGCAACCGGGCATAACATTGGCCAGGACGTGGGGGTCAAGTAACATAGGCCAAATAATATCTTTGGGGGCGGCGAAAGTATAAGAGCCGTTGACTTTCATTTAGTTCTCCTTGAGAACAGTTCTCCTTGAGGAAGTCGTTATTCTTTATGGTGGTTTGTGTTTTTGTGAGGATTGACCCTATTATTAATGGGTTCTTTATATAAGTTTTACCTAAACCTGTCTAAGGTGTCAAACAGATGATGATTGAGTATGATTGAAGGGAACAAAATCAGGAGGAAACAATGAGTAAGTTTCGTATACTTTGTTTTGATGGGGGCGGAATTCGGGGATTGTACACGGCCGTGCTGCTCAATCGCATTGCTTCAGACGTGCCCGAACTCTTACAAGACATTCAATTATATGCCGGTACGTCTACCGGAGGTCTGTTGGCTTTGGGGTTGGCCTCTGGCCGTTCACCCGAAAACACTATTCAATTGTATCTGCAATATGGCCCCCAGATTTTTTCGCGTTCGTGGTGGCACAAAATCTGGTCGCTGTGGGGGTTGATCAAAGCCAAATATGATAATGTCGCTTTGCGAGAAGCGGTGGCAACAGAGTTGGGTGAGCAAACAATGGAGGGTTTGGCGCAGCAGGGGAAGCATGTGTTGATTTCGGGGTTTGAATTGGATGGGGTGGCTAACGGCTATCGTAGTTGGAAACCCAAATTTTTCCACAACTTTCCCGGCCCCACCGGCGACGCCGCCGAACTGCTGGCCGATGTGGCCATGCGTACCAGCGCCGCCCCGACCTATTTCCCCTCGTACCAGGGATTTGTAGATGGAGGTGTAGTGGCCAACAGTCCTACAATGGCGGCGTTGGCGCAGGCGATGGATCAAGCAACCGGCAATCAGCAGTTGGCGGACATACGGCTGATTTCATTTGGCACGGGCAAGTTGCTGCGTTTTATTGAAGGGACACGCAATGATTGGGGTGCGCTGCAATGGGCCAGACCGGCCATCCCCATGATGTTGGAAGGGTCAATGGATGTGCAGAATTATGAATGCGGCCGTATTCTAGGCCCCAGTCAATATCATCGCCTGGCTGAACCCCTTCCGGAACCGATTGAATTGGATGAGGTAGAAGAAATGGATAAGCTGGTTCAGTTTGCAAATGAGGTGGATATTGAACCAACAGTGGACTGGATTAGAATGAACTTTTTGTAACTTGAGACTCTGTTAGGCAGCCAAAAAAAACTTCGCCCGTGTCTGCGGTGGCAGCATGGCAGTGCAGTTGTCGTAGAATGATGGGGTCGGTAACGGCCGTGATTTGCTCTGTTACCTCGGCTGCAACGTTTGATTGGTTCTTTTATCATATTTTCTCCGTCCTGGATGGTCACTATTGTGTCAATTATATTCAGGACGGGTTAGTTTGCAGCAACTTGCTACTTGTCACTTGCTACTGGTAACAATTTTTTTTGTTTTTACGTTTTGTGACGGTGATTTCAGTTGACAACGTGAAACCAATAGTTATACTTTTGGTATGAAAACTGCAATTTCAATCCCAGACCCCATATTTCAGGCCGCTGAAAAGTATGCGAAACGTATGCACAAGTCGCGCAGTCAACTT
>JAAEOP010000759.1 GCA_024223125.1 Chloroflexota bacterium | reverse complement strand
TTATGGCCATACGCAGATATCTACGACCCATGCCAAAATCAGCATGTTGCCCGGATACATCGCGACGTTTGTAATCGGCAATCAAATCCGGCGGACCATGTAATCCTAAGTGGTATGCCGATTTCACAACATAGTCTTTCAAAATACGGTTGCAGCGTTTGGCAACTGGTCCGGTATATGTTTTGCCCTCCAAGCCACCGCTTTGTTTAACCCGGGGGACGATGCCTGAATAGGATGCCAGATTATTTAAAGGCTTCTGTTCATTCAAATCTCCGATCTCAGCGGTTACTCCGGCTGCCAAAACAAGACCAATGCCGCGTACGCTTGTCAGAAAAGCACCTTGGGTTTTTGCCAGGTTCAACGCTATCTCTTTATCCATCTGAGAAACACTTTCCTTCAAACACCTTATATGTTTGATATGTTGAGCCAGGGATAGTTGCATTGTATCAACATACTCACCCGGGGCATGAAGAACCTTGGCAGCTGTTTGTTCGGCCTTTGAAGTGCCGAATCGCTTCAGAACTTCGATGAGCTTCTGGCGTCTGCGACGTCGTATCTGTTTGGGACTAAAGCGATCTTCCATCAAGTACAGCGAACTTTGGGTAAACGGTACGATGCCGCTATTTTTCTCTTTTAGAAATCCGGGAAAAAGCTCATCGACAATACCATGAACCCGATTTTTCACTTCGGTTAGCATTTGAACCAGCTTGCGTCGATGGCGAACAAGAGTACGAAGATTACGATAGATGCCGGATTGCGCTGGGCAGCAGTTACCGCGGCAATTCAGCAACATGGTGGCAATGCCCATTAAATCTATTCGATCGGTGCTGGCTTGCACACTCCCACGCTGCTTTTTGGCGTCATGCGCATTCACATTGGCTAC
>JAAEOP010000758.1 GCA_024223125.1 Chloroflexota bacterium | reverse complement strand
TCGAGGGATTCTGCGAGTCCATAACACGACCTCCCTTCGCTCGTTCAGACCTGTCCTGAGCCTGCCGAAGGAATGACATGTCGTGTAATTTAACTCAGTGTAACGGTCGAAATGACATGGTTTATAATTGTAGTAATCGCCAGACTCTGTTACAGAACTACTTCGGTAGACCGCCGGTCATTTGCGAGACCCAACGCATGCATTTGTGTCCAAAATCAACCGGCTCGCAAAACATCATCGGGCACCCGCCTTCGATGACGGATATGCCGTTCTCCCGGCAAAATGCCACGGCTTCCTCAGAAACGCTGCTCCCCATAAATTCAAAGGCGCGGTGCATCCACACTCTTGACACGCCCACTTCGACGCACTGACGCACAATGCCTGCCGCTGCCTCTTGGCTGGTGGCGATAACAACGCCGTTTACGCCGTCCGGGATCGACTTCAGATCAGGATAACAGGTATCGCCCTCTACCGTTTCGGCGTTGGGATTAATCGGAAACACCTGATAGCCCGTAGCCCTTAGTTTTTTATAAATAGTGTTAGCCGCGTCTTGTCTGGTCCTGGAAACCCCGGTCACCGCAATACGCTTTTGGGCCAGAAAATCTTCAATCAGTGAACTATTTGAGGTCATTGTGTCATCTTTCGATATGTTATTGTGCCGCAACATTTGCATCCTGCGCGAGAATCTTGGAGGAGAGTGATGGGGGGAGCGACCCCCCAAGCCCCCGGCCTGCGGCGCATTATGTGTTAAGAATTTGCCTCGTTATCAAACTCCAGTTTGGTAACGAGAGCAATCCCAATTCCACAAACTAAAATCCAAAATCGTTACACCCGCAAATACGAATCGGTATAAATGATGTCGTTATAGAGAATTTGAACGGTTTTGAAGATAGCGAGCTGTTCAGGATCATTCATATCGAC
>JAAEOP010000757.1 GCA_024223125.1 Chloroflexota bacterium | reverse complement strand
TGCTCTACGAAGATGACGCCATCCAGGACGCCCCCATCCTATCCTTCCCCATTTACAGTACCATGCCCGCCAATTACACAGTTTGGATTCGGGGTATGGCGGCCGATGCGGCCGGGGATTCGCTGCATATGGGTTTGGATGACCAGGTGGCAAGCACGGCCGCCCGTCTCACCGGCTTCAGCGACAGTTGGGATTGGGCCAGTTTGACGATGAACAATACCCAACCTACGCTTGACCTGACTTCTAGCGGCCGTTACACACTAAACGTCTGGATGCGTGAGGATGGCCTGCGCCTGGACCGTTTGCTGCTTATTACGGACACAAACTACATTCCGGTAGGCATCGGCCCGGCCGAGAGTCCCTCCCAAATAATCACCAATACCATGCCCGGCAATCTGGTTAGCCATGTCATCCGCTACACATATGACAATCTCTACCGTCTTACCCATGCTGCTTACACAGGCGACATCAGTGCCACTTTTGCGTATGCCTATGACCCGGTAGGCAATATGAAAGCCTATACGCAGACAGTTACGGGAACTGTAGGGGTCACAACCACCCAAGTTACTCGTACTTTTGATGACGCTAATCGGTTACAAACTTCATTCGATTACACTCAGGGCACAACCAGCTATCTGTACGATAACAACGGCAATCTAACCTTGCTCATGCCACCCGGCGGTGCAAACTGGCAGCATTACGCCTACGACCAGCGCAACTTGATGATTAGCCACACACTGTC
>JAAEOP010000756.1 GCA_024223125.1 Chloroflexota bacterium | reverse complement strand
TGGGCGGCATTGAGAATTTGATTACCGCCGGCGTTGGCGGAATCATCGTCTTTATAATGCTTGAGTATTTGCGCGGAGACTTTCCTATAACCACCGTTATAGCAATAATCTTAACCGTTTTATTGGGCGTAATCTTTTATCAGGTGGCTGTTTATGCGGCTAAACGCTCCGGCAAAACTTTAAAGAATATACAAAAAACGCTGCTGCCCGTGGGTTCTGCGGTTGTGGCTTTGGTCATTTCCCTGGTTATAGCATCGCCGCTGACCAAGGCTATCTCCTACGCTTATTACGATATTAGCGGCTCGTTGTTACCCGATAAAATTGATATGAGCGACTGGCGACTGGTCATTTTTGGCCTGATTTTGATGTTAACCCTTAGATTCTCGCAAAACGGACTACTTTATCCCGTTATACAGCGACTAACGCGGGTGGGCAGTCTGGCAGACACTGTAGCCAAACGAGACGCGGCCAGCGCAATGGCGGAATCGGAGGCAAACTGATGGCAGAAATTCATTTGCAAGTAAACAACCTCTCTAAAGACTTTGGCGGGTTACGCGCAGTAGACAACGTCTCCTTTG
>JAAEOP010000755.1 GCA_024223125.1 Chloroflexota bacterium | reverse complement strand
TAGCGTAATCAGTTCAGCGCGCTGGGCGGGAGTGAGAACATTGAGCATATTGAAAGAGGCACGGGTTAGAAAGCTGGTATTATGTCCCATTTCAGTAGGATCATTGTCGCGTAAGTATTGGAAACCCCAAAAGTCAGCCACTTTGCCAGGAGGGAAGAAGGAGTCAGCGCCCAAAGAGCCGGTCAGGAAAGTCAGGGCATCAAAAGCAATCGTATTCCGTTGCGCTCCATCAGAGAGCGTTTGTTCCATCGTAAAATCCGCATCTGAGGACTCCCCACTGGCAACGACGATGGGTAAAAAGAGTTGAGATGAAGATGAAACGCTTTCATCCCTGCTGGCAAGATGCGTTTGTGCCCAGATAATTGTGGGGAATGCTATTAGAAGTATGAGCAAGAAAAGAGGGAGTGCAATCTTCTGGTGGTTTGTTAATAATTTGTGTTTCATTTTTTATCTCCATGACTGTTTTGTATTAAATTTGTCACACTCAGTTTATACATTCCCCAGAAAAAACTAGAGTGCCAGCTGTCATTGTTTGTCATTCAAAACCATGAGTGTACCCATCAATTGATATGATCCGTGTCATGGTTCTTGTACAAAACCCGTGACGCCAGACAGGGGCGATTTACGCGACAGCATGATATGATTCAAATATGTTACATAACGAAATCGACAACCTACATATACAACGCATCGCCGCCTGGATGTGGCTTGGTTATCTGGTGGTTATGGCATTGGTGGACACAATCATGTACGCAAATCTCCCAAACTCACCCATGATGTTGTACTCCTGGACAAATGGCCTGGCTGCATTACTCTTTCTCGGCCTAGCGTATTGGGATTGGGGACAAAAACGGCTGGGCAAGGCTTATTTCCCAATGATAATCCTGCTTATCTCCACCACACCAATCCTGCTCCACCACCTGCTGTTACCGCAATTGCCACCCGGTCCATTGTCCAATGCCGAAGGCATGACGATGCGGCAACTGCCGGTTCTTTTCATTGGGCTGATATTGGTAGCCTGGCAATATCGTTTAGGCGCTATCATTTTCTTCAGTCTGGGTACGGCTGCACTTGATTTGCTCATTATTCTACTGTTCAAACCGGCGAATCCAGGTACATTTGCAATTATAATGTTCATCACCATCATTCGTACGGTTAGTTTTCTGGTAATCGGTATTTTCATCAATCGTCTAATGGTACGCTTGCGAACCCAGCAAGATTCCCTCTGGCAAGTCAATCTCCAACTTAGGCATCATGCCAGCACGCTTGAAAACCTGACCGTCAGCCGTGAACGAAACCGTATGGCACGCGAACTGCATGATACCCTGGCCCATACTTTAAGCGGTTTGGCCGTACAATTGGAAACTATCAAAGCTTATTGGAATGTTGAGCCTGACACTGCTCAAAAATTACTCGATCAATCTCTCACCGTCACCCGCTCTGGCTTGGACGAAACTCGCCGCGCTCTGAAAGCCTTACGGGCTACCCCTCTGGAAGATTTGGGGCTAAGGTTTGCCATTCAAAAACTGGCTGAAGCCGCAACGCTCAGAGCCGGTTTCAAGCTAGATTTATCACTCCCTGAACAGATCCCGGAGCTGTCTCCAGATGTAGAACAATGTCTTTATCGCGTGGCACAAGAGGCAATTGAAAATGTTGTCCATCATGCCAATGCCCAAAATCTCATGGTGACACTTACATTCAATGAAGATGGCATTTTATTGGTCGTTCAGGATGACGGTCTGGGATTTAAGGTGGCACAAGGGGCATCACCTGGGCATTATGGCTTGTCAGGAATGCGCGAACGCGCCCAACTGGTAGGTGGCAAACTGACCGTAGATAGCCATCTGGGAAGAGGAACGGCCGTTAGACTCATGTTGCCTCAAGGATGAAACGACAAGAATGGTTTGTAGTACCACTGAAGCGGTTAGACGGCTAAAGCCATTTCTACGAGCACATAATCAAAGGAAATTTTGATGAAAGTAATTATCTGTGATGACCAGGCGATTATCCGTGAGGGTCTGGAACTGCTCCTTAAATTAGAAAGTGAAATTGAGATCGTGGGATTGGCTCCAAATGGGTTCGAAGCTGTGGAAATGGTAGAGCAAGAATCCCCTGACCTGGTATTGATGGATTTGAAAATGCCGGGGATGAATGGTGTGGAGGCAACACGGCGAATACGTACTCAGCATCCCACGGTCAAAGTTCTGGTATTGACCACTTACGACGATGATGAGTGGGTTTTTGATGCAATCCGGGCTGGGGCATCCGGCTATCTGCTGAAGGACACTCCCCGCGAAGCGGTCATTGATGCCATCAAGGGAACGGTAGCGGGTAAATCTTTTGTCGATCCGGCAGTTGCGGGGAAGCTCCTGAATCAGGTGGCCAGTAAGCAGGTGCAACCTACATCCTTGATTACGGACAAACTCACCCAGCGGGAAACGGAGGTACTGCATCTTTTAGCTCGCGGTCTGAGTAATGCCGAAATCGCGGCCAAATTACACCTTTCGGAAGGAACGGTGCGGAATCACGTCAGCGCAATTTTCGCCAAACTAGATGTTGCGGATCGTACGCAGGCTGCAATTATTGCCATTCAACATGGGTTGTGATGGTGATGGTCATTTTCCTGTTTCAGCCAGGGGTCTTCGTCACGTGCCAGGGCGGCTACGGCCGCGCTGCCCCCATACACGCCATGATACCGGGACGGCAGTTGTTGGGCGATGTGAGCCATAATCAGGTGAGTAAACGCGGGCATATCATGTGCCCGTGCCCGACGACCGAGGTCGGGTAAATGGAAGGGTTGGCCTATGTGTACCTTCACCGGTGTTATTTTCAACTTCTTAAAGCGGCTAAACAACACATCTGTATTTTCCAATCCCACCGGCAAGATGGGAACCTGGGTGCGGCTGGCCAGATAGGCGGCTCCATCTTTGGCAGCCATCATCTGCCCTGTACGGCTGCGGGTTCCTTCTGGAGCCAGACCAAAAACAGTGCCAGACTCAATGGCTGCTAATGCCTGGCGCAGTTGGTTGCGGTCTACTTCATCGCGGGCAATATAAATGGCCCCCAACCAGGCCATCAACGGCCCGAAAATGGGATGGTATTTCCATTTTTCCACGGCAAAGAAACGCCACTTTTGTAACGGAAAACTCAACAACAGCACCGGCGTATCTACCGTACTATTATGGTTCAAAACCACAATATAGGGGCCAGACGTGGGAATGTTTTTACGGCCGATCACCTCAATCCGAGCCAGCAACATCAAGCGGCAAATCATCATTGCCATTTTCATCATTCGATAACGTATCAACATTGTTTAATTGTCAATTGATAATTGTTAATTGTCAATGATCCTCATCCTGCTGGCAATAACGAATACCTCTACCGCTGCGACCGTTCCCCCTGGCGGTGTGGTCTCAAATTCAAAGGGTACAGATTCATCGGGCGGAACGGCATCGGGCAAGGTGTGTTGGGCAAAACCGATGATCTGCTTTTGGGCATCGTAGAAGGCAGCGATGAGGGTGGGCTGCACGGCCGTATCTTCGCCCACATTCTGCACATCTCCCCGTAGCAGCGCTGTTCCCGCGTTCAAGGTTAAATCGTATGCGGCCGTCATGTCCAGATAGCGTGTGCCCACATCCATCACCATCTGCCCACCGCTTACAAAAACCGTTTCATGAGCAAACTGTGGCGGCTCATTGAGCAAGACGCCAAAAGGGACTGCTTGTCCCGATAAAATAATCGGCAGGGCGGCCCAAGCTGCGGCCGTACCCACTTCCGCCCCTATTTCATCCAATAAGCGGATGGATACTTGAACATTTTCCACCGGCTGTTCCCCCTCATTCACCAATTCCCCCAACAGCCACACACTGCCCACCGGCGTCTGGTACGTTTGAATTTGGGTAACGGCAATGTGGAGGGGAACGGCCGTGCCGCTATCTAATTGGGTTACGGCCGCAGCCGGCGGCGGCAGCACAATCTCCTGTCCAATTAATAGAAAACTGGGGTTCATCTCTGGGTTGAGGGCGGCAATGTCTTCTGTTGTGGTCCCTTTTTCAATAGCAATCCCCAACAACGTCTCGCCAGACTGAACGACATGAACAATCGGTGTGGGGGTCGGGGTGACAGTGGCTGTTGGCAGCGGGATGGGCGTTGTTTGCAGGACGGCCGCCGTGGGTACAGCGCGGGTAGCCAGCGAAACGCCAATACGGGGCGTGGCGGTGGGAGTAGGTATTTGGGTAGGGATGACGGCCGTGTCTTCCTCAGATCCACAGCCAGCCAACAACAAGTAAACGATCAAAAACAAGTGTATCCAACGCATAAAGTCAGGGAGTATAACCCAAAGCCAACAGTAGGCGAGCCTCCTTAAAGCTGATAAACTGGCAATCAATGTTCAACCTTATCGGAAATAAGAAATTAGACAGGATTTACGGGATTATTTCACCCTGTTAATCCTGTCCAAAAAAAGTTATTTCCGATAATGTCTGTTATTCAGAAATTGGAGGCTTATCCTGAGCGAGAACGAAGGATTGGAAATTAGAGATTCTGTTCAATTCATCGGCCGTTGGGGGCTGTTGTTCATCATGCTGGTGTTGGCGATTTGGGCCGCCACGCAAAGCCGGGACGCGCCTCAGCTTATTTTGTTGACTGTACTGACCCTCATCGCCATCAACTTTAGCCTGCCCCCTTCACTGGGCAATGTGGGTGTACTGCCTATCGTTTCCATAACCACTTTTCTGGTGATGGGGCTGCCCACGGCCGTCATCCTGCTCATCATTGGCCTTCTCCTGGCCGAACTCAGCCAACCCCTGTGGCAGCCGTTGTGGGAGATGGTTCCCCGGCAGCGGCCGTCGTGGCAACAACGTTTCATGACCGGGTTGATTCATTTACTCAGCCTGCTGGCGGCCGGATATGCCTTTAATCGAACAGGGGGAGTGGCTCCCTTCACAGCCACCACTCTGGAAAATTTGACCCCGCTGCTGGCTTTAGCGGCTGTTTATGGGGGTGTCTACTTTTGGCTCAATTTGGTTAGCTGGCTGGCACAGAGCTGGTCGTTGTCCATCTTTTTCCGAGACGCCGCCCTGCCCCTCTTTATGGCCGGATTTCTGGCCCAACTTTTCGCCATTCTGGGGGGCATCACCTATACCCTCAGCGGCCTGCCGGCCTTCGTGCTGTTTTGCCTGGGGGTAGCCGTGTTCAGCGTCATCATCTGGCTTTCCTGGCAGCGTCGCTATAGTCTGGAACAACATTTGAACCAGTTCGCCTTGTTGAACAGCAGCGGACACTCCTTGCGTGAAACCTTAGATCTGCCCGACGTATTGACCCACGCGGCCGACCTCGTTTCCCAACTTGTCACTGTAGACCAGTTCACCATTAACCTGCTTAATGAAGATAGTTCGTGGAGCCGGAACCGATGGTCTGAAAATGATCAATTGTCAATGGTTAATGATCAACTGTCAATGGATGATCTGGATGATTTTAGTCGGTGGGTTGTAAGCTACGGCCGTGTTCTGGACCTTGACCCCACCAATATGCCTTTTGCCGCCCGGCACAATCTGACACCGCCGACGCCGACGCCTGCCATCTGGTTGGGACTGCCTTTACTTTTGGGCAGCGAGGTGATTGGGGTAATGAGTTTGCAACGTTTTGAGGAGGCACGGCCGTATACCCGCTGGCAGTTAGAGATGCTGCGTTCGGCGGCCGCTCAAGCCAGCTCAGCCATCCACAATGCCCGGCTGCACGGCGAAATTGTCCAGCTTTACACCCAAACAGATGAAGCGTTAGCCCAGCGCGTTAAGCAGTTACAAGCGCTGCTCAACGGAATGACGGAAGGGGTGTTGATGATTGACCGGCACGGCCGTGTCGCTCTCATCAACCCCATGGCCCAACAGCTTTTTAAGGAGGTGGCTCTGGAACCAGGTCAATTCTTAGATACGGCCGACCATGCCCCCCGACTTGGCTACAAACCTCCCCATCTCACCGACCAACTGGCTAACTTAGCCGCCGGAACCATCCATTGCGCTGCCCAGCCATATGTGTACGAATTGGCGGCTGCGGAGGGAGACGGCCGTCCGCGCCTGATTGAACGACAGGAAGCTCCCATTTATGACCGCAGCGACCAGCTTTTAGGCTGGCTACTGCTTTTCCGCGATGTCACCGCAGCGCAAGAATTAGCCGAACGACGCGAAGATTTGACCCGCATGATCGTCCACGATTTACGGAATCCGCTAACAACCATTTCCAGCGCTGTGCAAATAGCCCTAAACCGTCTGCCAACCGACGGCCGATCAAACAACGAAGTCAACAGTTTGCTGCAAGACGCCCACACCGGCAGCCTGGATTTGCTAGACATGGTGGATTCGCTCATGGATATCAATCGCATGGAAGCGGGCCAATCTATTGTAGACGCCGACGCCATGCGCCTGCCGCCGCTGGTCGCTAAAGTCGGTCGTCGTCTGCAACCTTTACTCGACCACAAACAAATCACCCTGACCATTGAAGCTGCGCCCGACCTGCCCCCCGTTTGGGCCGATGAGGAATTGGTGCGGCGTATTCTGGTAAATCTATTGGATAACGGCTTGAAATTTACGCCGGCTAACGGCCGTATCACCATCCTCATGCAGCCTGAACCGGCAGACGCCAGCCACGAACCGGGCGTCCGCTGCATTATTCAAGACAGCGGCCCCGGCATCCCCCTCGACTTCCACGATCAGCTTTTTGACCGTTACATGCGAACCAACATCGGCGGAGCGCCGGTACGCGGCGCTGGTTTGGGGCTGACATTTTGCAAGATGGCGCTGGAGGGGCAAAACGGCCGTATCTGGGCCAACGACGCCCCCGACCAGGGCACACAATTTATTTTCACCTTACCCGGAATCCCATTGTTTAATGGTCAATTGTCGTCCGACCTTTGACCGTCATCCGTCATCCACCAACAATTGACAATTAATAAGGAGACACCATCCCGATAACCGGGAGGAAACGGAAATCTTCCAGCGGATACGGGCACGTTACAAGGAACATAATGAGCGATGATACGAATTTTACAACCAGGCGATGAACTGCTTTTGGAGGCGTTTTTACGGCCGCAAATTGAATCTTCCATGTTTTTGGTGGGCAATATGCGGGCGGCGGGATTGGTGGACAACGGCCGTTCTTTTGAGGGAACCTATGCAGCCGCTTTTGAACAGGATCGCATGGTGGGCGTGGCTGCTCTTTATTGGAATGGCAGCCTTATTTTGCAATCGCCGGTGGCCTACCTGGATGGTTTGTACCGCACGGCCGTTAACACCGCCAAACGTCCAATTACCCGCATCATAGGCCCCCAACAGCAAGTGCAAGCTGTTCTTGACAGTGTGAGCCTGGCAGCGGCCGTCATCAAACTAGATGAACCAGAAAAACTTTACCGCCTACGCTTACCCGATTTACAAACGCCCCTAAAATTGCACAGCGGGGCATGGCAGGGACGGCGCGTACAGGCCGGAGATGTCGAGTTGATGACCCGCTGGCGAGTGGGGTACGCCCTGGAAATAATGGGGGAAACAGAGTCGCCGAAACTGTGGCGGCAGATGCGAAGCGGTGTGGAAAAATATATGCGTCTAGGACACAGTTGGATTTTGGAAGACGAGGGGCAACCGGTAGCCACCAGTTCTTTTAACACGACCACCACAGAGCTGGTACAAGTTGGCGGTGTGTGGACGCTGCCAGCGTTACGCAGCCGGGGGTACGGGCGGGCGGCCGTTGCCGCCTCGCTGCTGGCGGTGCAGGCTGAGGGTATTCACAGCGCCATCCTCTTCACCGGTGAAGATAACATCCCGGCCCAAAAAGCGTATGAAGCCCTCGGCTTCCGCCATATTGGCGACTACCGCATCACGCTGCTCAAAGAACCGCTGTCACCAATCGTATAATCCGTATTTACCCTGAGTTGGGTCATTCCGAGAGGAGCGAGGAATCTTAACGCTTTAATCGCCCTACAACTGCCCCGCCAACTCGCCGCCGGTAAGTTTTCCAGTATACTGATGGTAACAACAGTTTTTGTAACCATTCACTCCCCCAAGGTGCCCGGCACTTAAAAACGAGTGTGCTACTCCAGTAGACTTGGTAATGAAGTGCCGGGCACCTGAATGGTTACCAGTTTTTAGGAGGAACCATGAGCGATTCAATCACAGTCGGCGACATGAGCGACAGTCAAGCGACCGCTATTGGGGATGGGGCCACGGTCGTCGTCAATCAATACAACCTGCCCCCACCCCGCCCAGAGTCGGTCAACAACCTGCTCCCCTTCAACCTCAACTTTATTGGACGGCAAGCCTGCCTGAGCGCCATTGCCAATAACTTTACCTCGGCCGCTGGCTCCATTGTGGTGACACAGGCAATTAGCGGCCTGGGCGGCATAGGCAAGACGCAGGTGGCCCTGGCCTACGCCCACACCCACCGCGACCAGTACGACATTATTTGGCAGTTGCAAGCGGATAGCAGCGTCGCCCTGAACAACAGCTTACGCCTGTTAGGGGAAACATTGGAGTTGGATATTGAGGGTAAGGATGGGCCAACCCTGCGCAGCATCGTCTTGAGTTATCTGAGCGCGGGCAAGAAAGAGGCGCTGCTGCTGTATGACAACGCCGACCAGATTACGCCGCGCGATTTGCGCCCCTACCTGCCCAGCGGCTGCCACTTACTCATTACCAGCCGCCGCGACGACAGCCAATGGAGTGGAATGGCCCGGCCGTTAACGCTGGGCACGTTTACGGAAGAGGAGGCGATGGCCTTTTGGCAAAGGCGATTGCAGCGAGACCCAGAGCCAAAGCTAGAGGAACTGGCGGCGGCATTGGGTTATTTGCCGTTGGCGCTGGAGCAAGCGGCCGCATTTATGTTGAAGCGCAAGAAAAGTGCGGCCGCTTACCGGAAACAGTTCAACGAGCGGCGGGCGGCATTGTGGGCGCGGGAGAAAGCGCCAGACAATTACCAGGCGACGGTGGCGACGACGTGGCAGATAAACTTTGAACACGCCCAAAAGACAACGGGTACGGCCGATTTGCTCAACCTGTGTTCCTTTTTTGCGCCGGATGATATTCCCTTGGCGGCACTGCGAGAACAGGCCGGCAGCTTACAACCGCCGCTGGACGCTGTCCTGGCTGATGAAGATAGGCGCGAAGATGCGTTGGCGGCGTTGAGCGACTACTCCTTGTTGACGGTTGCGAACGAGAAGTTGACCATGCATCGGCTAGTGCAGTTGGTGGTACGGGAGCAGATGGAGGTGGAACAGGCGCAGACATGGTTGGAAGCTGCCCTGAACTTACTTACCAAAGCATACAACTTTGACGAACACGACATGAGTACGTGGGCACAATGCGGCCAACTGCTGCCCCATCTGACCACGGCCACCAATTTAGCCGCCAAATGGGAGATCAACAGCGAGCAAGCCGCCTATTTGAACAACGAGGCTGGTCGCTATCTCCAGCAATATGGTGATTATGCAGCGGCACGGCCGTTTTACGAACGTGCCCTTGCTATTGATGAAAAGACACTCGGCCCCGACCATCCCCATACCGCCACCAGCCTCAACAATCTGGGCTTATTGCTGGACTCAATGGGGGAATATGGGGAAGCATGGCCGTTTTACGAACGCGCCCTGACCATCAGAGAAAAACAACTCGGTACCGACCATCCCGATACCGCCAACAGCCTCAACAATCTGGGCGAATTACTACGAATGATGGGGGCATATAAGGAAGCACGGCCGTTTTACGAACGCGCTCTGGCCATCAGAGAAAAACAACTCGGCCCCGACCATCCTGATACCGCCACCAGCCTCAACAATCTGGGCTTGTTGCTGCAAACAATGGGGGAATATGGGGAAGCACGGCCGTTTTACGAACGCGCCCTGGCCATTTGGGAAAAACAACTCGGCCCCGACCACCCCGATACCGCCACCAGCCTCAATAATCTGGCGCTTCTGTCATATCACGAAGGGGATATGCAGGAGGCAGCACGGTTGATGCGGCGGGCATTGGCGATTCGGGAAAAGGCGTTGGGCAATGCTCATCCCCACACTCAAACTGCCCGCCAAAGCCTTGCCGCCATTGAAGCGGCATTGGGCAGCAAGCGCTGGCAATTTTGGAAAAGGCGTTAGGTTACGCCCATCCATAAACCCAATCTGCCCGCCAAAACCTTGCCACCATCGAAGCGGCGTTGGCGTAAGGGCGGTCTTCTCTCTAAAAAGGCAACAACGGATACTTCGACTAACTCAGCACAGGTTCTAGTACTCAGTCACATCTATTTTGAGTGAATCTGTCATTCCGAATCCCCGTAGAGCCTGCCCTGAGCAAAACCGAAGGGGGTGAGGAATCTTGATCCGAAGTGCGTAAAGATTTCTCGCTCCGCTCGAAATGACATATTGGGCAGTTAATGAATTCTCATTCCTAAACGTACTCTAAATAGGGGTCATCCCGAATATAAGCCAACTGTTGGCCCAAGTAAGGCAGTGGCGGCAATTTGTGCCATTCACGCAATAAATGGTACGTGGGCGAGGTTAAGAGGCGGCATTGATCAACAGCGCTGCGCCACTCGATGCGGCAAATTTCCGCAACACTCTCTTGTTCTGGTAGCAGGCCAAAATCCCAGGCAGCGCATAAACGGGACAAATAATCAATACGATCTTCCACCGTCGTCAATTGGGTTGGCGGCTCTTTGTCAGGGTATAAAGTCCCGTCAATCCACGAGGATTTATCATTCTTTGAGGGCATCCATAAACTCCGTTTTGAACCATGTCCGCACCTGCCGGGCGGCCGTCTGCCACCAGGCATCCACATCGTATGTGGCCCGGTACTCAAAATAGTGCATGAGTCCAAACGCGCCACCAAGCGAGATGGTATGGCCTAATCCGCTGTCGGCCAATGCTTGCAAACAGAGGTTGGCGTATGGGGGCAAATTCTCAGGACGCTGAATGTTCATGGTTAGATTATACGTCTGTCGTCAAAATGCCGTCAATTCATCAGCAAGCGCCACCGATTGAAATCGGTGTCTGAGACAAAAGTACGCTAAAGCGCACTAAAAGTGAGCAGCACACTGAGGAACGTGTGTGCCGGGAGCAGTCTTAACGCACTTCAACCCGTTACTCATTACTTGCCTACTTGCCACTTGCAAACTTGCACACTTGCTACTTGCACACTTCCCACTCACCTCGTTCAAACCAGCCGCCGCCCCATTCATCTTCACGCCAACGGCCGCTTAAACGAACTGGCTCCCACAACGGCAATTTTTCCTGTTTTCCAGGGCCGGGTTTGACGACAATAAAGTTGTGCCCGTCCCCAAAGTAGAACCCTTTACTGCCCGTCCAGCCAGGCAAACGGACGCCGGCAATGGTGGTTTTTTGATTCCGCAGACGGTGAATCAGGTTGAGGGGCACATCATCGGCGGTGGCTTCTGGGAGTTGGGCAATGGGGTTGGCGCTGACCGGCCAACCTAAAATGTGGCTTTCCCAGGTTAGGCGTTGGGAGAGGGTTTCGGGGGGTACGGCCGCATCCTCTCCAAACTCAAACGATAACTGATTCGCACTCCCGGCCCGACCGATCTCTTCAGCTTCAGCTAACAAGGCAGCGCAACTCTCCCCCAACCCATCCAACGCGCCACATTGAATAAGATGGCGGATCTCTTTGCTTTGCAGGTGAACCTGGCTCAGGAGATGGCGTAGGGAGGTGTACGGCCGTGCATCTACAATTCGGCGCACCGATTTCCGACGTAAGTGTCGTACCTGGCCTAAACCCATCCATAAAGTGGGAGATTGGAGATTAGAGATTGGAGATTGAACTGTCTCAATCTCTAATCCTTCGGTTTTGCTCAGGACAGGTCTCCAATCTCCAATCTCCCCATATGTTAAGGTGAACTTGCGTTGGCTAAAATTGACATGGGGTGGTTTGACCTGAAATCCCAGCCGCTGCGCTTCGGCAATGTAGACGGCCGGGTGATGAAATCCGCCCCGGTCGGCCAGACGAGCGCATAAAAATTCGGCCGGGTAATGTGTTTTCAGGTAAGCGGAGCGGTAGCTGATGTCGGCGTAGGCGGTGGCGTGTCCCTGGTTAAAGCCGTAGCCGGAGAATGGTTCTATTTGCCCCCACAACGTCTCTGCCTGTTCCGGGGTCAGGCCGGATGTTTCCTGGCAACCACGCACAAAACGTAATTTGATGGCGGCCATCTCCCGTGCCTGGAACTTACTCATCCCTTTGCGTAAATGATCCGCTTTGGCCCAACTGAGGCCAGCTACCTCGGTGGCTATGCGTAGAATTTGCTCTTGAAAGAGCAGTACGCCCTGTGAAACACGCAAGATAGGTTCCAATGAGGGATGCAGATAGGCGACCTTTTCCTGGCCCCGATAACGACGAATGAAGGCTTGAGCCATCCCCCCCAACGCGGGGCCGGGTTTGAAGAACGCATTGGCAACGGCCAGGTCGCGCACTGTTTTGGCTTGTAATTGGCGCAATGTGCGCTGCGCCCCGGTAGACTCACATTGGAAGACGCCGATGGTTTGGGCGTTGGTCAGGGTCACGGCCGTCTCCCCGTCAGCCAACAGTATTCTATTCAAATCAAAAGTGGGGTCGTGGTGGGTGCGGATCAAGTCGGCCGTGTCAGCCAACACTGTTAAAGCACGGATACCCAGCAAATCCATCTTCGGCAGCCCGATTTTTTCTACATCCCGATAATCGTACTGCGTGGTCAAGAAGCCTTTGGGGGCCAGATGCAAAGGGACAAAATCGGTCAGTGGGCCAGGAGTGATGACGAGGCCGCCGGGATGAATGCTAAGATGATGCGGAATTCCCACGATGCTGAACGCCGTCTGCATGATTTCCCGATCCCGCTCTGTTTCTAGTTGGGTCAGGATGTCGGCCAGTTCTGTTTTGTCACGGCGGCGGGGGTCGGGATGCCAGCGGCGGGGCACAAACCCGGTCAGCCGTTTGATGTCTGCTTCTTGGTAACCATACGCTTTGGCAGTTTCGCGCACGGCCGATTTAGGCTGCATCGTGCTAATTGTGGCTACTAAAGCAACCCGGTCAGAGCCATATTTCTGGACGACATAATGTAAAATCTCATCCCGGCGGCGGCTGCAAAAATCGAGGTCAATATCCGGCAAATTGGCGCGGGCGGGATTGAGAAAACGCTCAAACAAAAGATCATGCTCTACTGGGTCTACCTGGGTAATACCGATGCAATAAGCGACGAGCGAGTTGGCGACGCTGCCACGGGTATTGACAGGCACGGCCGTTTCACGGGCAAAACGAGTAATGTCAGCCACCAGCAGGAAGAGGGGGGCGAAGCCGTGCTGGTTGATGGCGGTGAGTTCGTGTTGGAGGCGGGATTCGTAGGCCGTATTCTGTGTTCTGTTTCCCGTTTTCCGTTGGTGTAAGCCAGAGATTGCTTTTTCGGCCAGGGTGTCTTCGGGGGTTTTGTTTTGGGGGAGATTAAGTTTGGGCCAAATGGGACGGCCGTCGGGCAGGCACGGTTCACATTGGCGCACAATGTCGCCTACACGCTGGATGGCTTCGGGGAATGCTTTGAATTTTTCGGCGATTTGGGCAGGGGTACGCCAATGATGGGTGACAGCTACTTCGGTTTTGCTCAGCACAGGCGTGTCGCCAAAAGCTGGTAGGGCGGAATCGGGTACATCTTCCAAACGGCAGTTGTGGTCAATGGCCGCTAACAGGCGTAGTTTGGGGGTATCGGCCGCTTCCAGGCAGGCGACAGGTTGGGCAGCTACCGCCGCCAATCCAAACCGTTGACCAATGCTGATTAGTTCGTGGGCAACGACCGTGTCAGCCGCTGTGTGTAGTTCCAAACTCAGGTAAGCGTTCTCCCCAAACAAGCCACCCAGATGAGATGCAAAACGAACGGCCGCCTGGCGGTTGTCGGCGCGTACATATCGCTCTGTCCAACCCATCCGCCCCCCATCCAGACAAATCAGCCCCTCCCGATTTTCTTTGAGCAGTTGCCAGGGGAGACCGGTTTGGAGAAGCGGCCGTTGCAAATTTGCATGAATGGCAGAAGAGAGGCGGCATAAACTGCGGTAGCCGGCCGGGTTGGCGGCTAATAAAACCAGGCGGCCGGGCACATCCGGCTCCAGACGCATTTCCCCCGCCAGAGCAGCCACGGGCACACTCATGCCGATGATGGGTTGGATACCGGCCTGGATACACGCCTGGCTAAACTGAACGGCGCCAATGAGTACGGCCGTGTCTGTAAGAGCCAGCGCGGACATTGTTTCGGCCGCCGCCCGATCTACTAATTCGGAAACGGCCGTCGTGCCGCCCAACAATGTATAATATGAATGCACATGTAAGTGCGTGAACTGAGTTAGATCAAAAGTATCCATGTAGCAAGAATCATATGGGCAAGTTGCAAGTATGCAACTATACGGATCTGTTCAAATGGAGTAATGGGGGCACTATTATCGATTTTGTGCTGTCTACTTTAGACTTGACACAGCCCATTCATTAGACCTTATCGGAAATAAGAAATTGGACAGGATTTACGGGATTAACAGGATTATTTCATCCTGTAAATCTTGTTAATCCTGTCAAAAAAGTTGTTTCCGATAATGTCTATTTTGCCCTGGCTCTGGAACAAAAAGCACAACCACAAGTTTACAGCGCTGACGTCATTGTGGAATTCGGATTATTAAAATAATGTAACCATTCAGGCGCCCGGCACTTCATTACCAAGTCTACTGGAGTAGCACACTCGTTTATAAGTGCCGGGCACCTTGGGGGAGTGAATGGTTACAAAATAATGTGTATAATTGACTTATGAAAATTATGCGGCGACTGGGTGTTTATCCATATTTATTTTTAGGTGTAGGTTTATTTATTGTGGGGCTGTTAGCCGGGGAATACATTCTCAACAATTTTTGGCCCTTTGATATTGCTCGCCTTGACCTGGCGCGGGCAACTGTTCTGGGTCGGGCTGATGCCACAGCAATCTTGCAAGCGGCCAGCACAGAAATAATCCTTGCTTTTCTGGCTTCTATACTGGTTACGGTAACGGGGGTCATGCTGCCACTGGCTTATTTCTTGAATAAGCGTTTTGGGCATTATGTGGATGAACGTTTTGGCGAATCGAAATCCATTCAGTTTTTGGTTGTGCTGCGGCAGGCGATGGGGGTCGGTTTTTGGGTTTCGTTTTGTGTCTGGCTGCAAATGAATCGCGCTCTGGGATTGGCCGTCGCTTTGTTAGTGGCCGGCGTACTTATTTTGTTTGAACTGTTGCTGCAAGTCCGTACTCGCGCCGCTTCTGTTTCCCAACGGCCGTCAACGTTAAAGTCCAAAAGTTAAGCTTCCTGGAAATTAAGGATAATGAGTAATCCAAAAGATAAACCATTGTTATTACGGGAACTGCCCAGTGTAGACCGGCTGCTGCAAGACTCGGCCGTACCCATCCTCATCCAAACATACGGCCGCAATCTGACCCTTGAAGCATTACGACAAAGTGTAGAAATAGTGCGGGCGGGGATATTAGACGGCCGTGTGACCTCTCCGCCAG
Organism: Chloroflexota bacterium; assembly: GCA_024223125.1. Next base: position 8,565 of record JAAEOP010000755.1, on the reverse strand, counting down.
TAAACGACGAATTTGTACAACATGCGGCCGTCTGGCTGCAAGAATTTTTAGCTCCTACGTTACATCCGGTCATCAACGCCACCGGGGTCATCGTGCATACCAATCTGGGACGCGCCCCCCTCAGTCAGGCCGCTTTAGAGGCCATTCAAAAGGTAGGCCGCAGTTATTCCACTCTGGAATATGACATTGCTGCCGGGCAGCGTGGCTCGCGCGCCCTTCATGCGGAACAGCTTTTGCAAAGGGTGACAGGGGCGGAAGCGGCGCTGGTAGTCAATAATAATGCGGCCGCTGTTTTGTTGATGTTAACAGCTGTGTGCCAGGGTCGTGAAGTCATTATCAGCCGGGGGCAGCTTGTAGAAATTGGGGGCGGCTTCCGTATTCCCGATGTCATGGCTCAATCGGGGGCTAGACTAGTAGAAGTGGGCACAACCAATCGCACTCATCTGTATGATTATGCACAAGCCATCAATGAAAATACGGCCGCCATTCTAGTCGCCCATCATTCTAATTACAAAATCATCGGCTTCAGCAGCGAACCATCTCTGGCGGAGCTGGCGGAGCTGGCCCAGGCACACAATTTGCCCCTATTGTATGATCAGGGCAGCGGCGCTTTGCTGGACACAGCAGCATATGGGTTGGAACCGGAGCCAACTGTTTTAGATGGGTTGGCAGCCGACTGTAATTTGGTGGCCTTTAGCGGCGATAAACTACTGGGCGGCCCGCAAGCAGGCATTTTGGCCGGCCAGGCTAACCTGGTAGCCAAGTGCAAACGGCATCCACTGGCGCGGGCTGTGCGGGCCGACAAGTTGTGTCTGACCGGGCTGTCCGCTACACTCACCCACTATTTAACAGATCAAGCCATTTCACACATTCCCATCTGGCAGATGATTGCCTGTCCGTTAACTGAAATCGGGGCTGCGGCCGAAGAATGGGCGACGTGGCTGCAAGAAATAAATGTGGCGGCGGAAGTGGTTGACGGCCGTTCCACCGTCGGCGGCGGCAGTTTACCAGGCACAAGCCTGCCCACAAAACTGGTCGCTGTGAATAGATATGATCCCGATAAGTTGGCCTCTGCATTACGGGCTGCAAAAATACCAGTTATTGGTCGCATTCAAGACGGCCGTTTTCACCTTGATCCCCGCACCGTACTACCAAATCAGGTTGATAATTTACACCAATCATTGGTACACTGTATCTGATCAAGTCTGCAAGTGGCAAGTTTGCAAATGTTAAGCTACAACATTTGTGCGATTGCTACGAAAATGGAGAGGAGCTCTGTAAAATTCCCATGCTGCTCTCTGGGTTAAAGGGATTATTGAATATCTGACACGTCCACTATGAATACACGCATTTTGGCAATAGAAACGTCTTGCGATGAAACGGCCGCTGCTGTAGTAGAAGACGGCCGTACCATCCTCAGCAATGTCATTGCCAGCCAGATCGATCTCCATGCCCAATATGGCGGTGTGTTTCCTGAAGTGGCTTCGCGGCGGCACATTGAAGTCATTTCAACCATCGTGCAGCAAGCTCTAGAAGAAGCCCATTTGGGGTTGGATGATCTGGATTGTATTGCTGTTACCCGTGGCCCTGGATTGGTCGGCTCATTGTTGGTCGGTGTGAATATGGCAAAAGGGCTGGCATTGGCTCGCAACAAACCGCTGCTGGGCATCAACCACATCGAAGGGCACATCTATTCATTATGGCTGACGGAGGACGTAGACGACTTTGAGTTTCCCATTTTAACTTTAGTAGTCAGCGGCGGGCATACAGAGCTTTATTTGATGGTGGATCACGGCCGATACCAACATTTAGGCGGTACGCTGGATGACGCCGCCGGAGAAGCGTTTGATAAAGTCGGCCGTTTGCTCAATCTACCCTACCCTGGCGGCCCATCCATTGATCAGGCAGCCAAACAGGGAAACCGAAACGCTTTCAAATTTCCGCGGGCTGTTATGGACGATGACTATAATTTTAGTTTTAGTGGCTTGAAAACGGCCGTGATGCGCCAGACCAAACACGGTAACCAAACCCGATTACCGGTCAATGATTTAGCCGCCAGCTTTCAAGCGGCTGTAGTGGATGTATTGGTAGCCAAAACGGAACGAGCTGCGGCCGCTTATGGGGTAACGGCCGTGCATCTGGCTGGCGGTGTCTCTGCCAACAGCGCCCTGCGTCGAAAAATGCGCCAGACTTTAACCATGCCCGTGCGGTACCCTAGTCCTATTCTCTGCACTGATAATGCCGCTATGATTGCCGCAGTCGCCCACTGGCATTATATTAACGGCCAACGTAGTTCATTAAATATAGATGTCATACCAAGTCTGCAACTTATCAGTTGATAATTGGAGATTGGACTAATCTCCAATCACACCTAAATTATTTAATCTTCAAATTTATATTATGGTTCAATCATCAGAAAAGCCCGATCATTCTTTAGAGAATACAAATGGGTATCCGACGTCTGTTTTGCAAGCAGTGACCACAAAATTAGATGAGGTCGAGAGAGACGGACTGGATATCAATCACATATTAAACAGCTTATTGGCGCAAATCGGCCAATATTTGCCGGCGAAAACGGCCAGCATCATTGTTGTTAATGAAAGTTTACAGGTTGAATACACCTGTTACAGTGAATTATTACCTCACCGGCAAAAACCAGATATTTTTATACATGAAGTAGTTAAAATGGGAATGGCCGGCTGGGTTATGCGGAAGCGCACGGCCGTTAACGTACAAAACACCAACAGTAACCCTAACTGGTTACAACGGTCGGAATATCCCCAGGATGCACCTCCCGAATCAGCGCTCTGTGTTCCCTTTCTAGTGTACGATCGCCCTGTGGGGGTCATCACGTTGCATCGGGCAGGTATTTTTCAATTTAACGATTCTGATTTGGAACTGCTAACGAGCATTGCTCATAAAGCAGCCAGTCACATAGAAAATGCCCGACTCTTTTTTGCCTCGCAGCGACAATTACAAATTGCCGCTCTCTTAAATGAAGCCAGTCGCGCCATCAACTCTTCTTTAGACATCAATGAAATTATGCGTTCTTTGCTCATGCAAATGAATGAGTTTCTAAACGCCGAAGCATTATCCATCGCTTTGGTTGATGAGCTAACAAAAGAGCTGGTCTATCAGGTAGCCGAAGGTGTGGGTAGCGACCAAATAGCCGGACTACGTTTGCCCTCAAATCAGGGCTTGTCTGGTTGGGTAATGGAGCATTGCGAACCTGTACTCGTTTCTGATACGAGGCACGATCCCCGTTTTACTGATTTTGGCGACCAGCTAACCGGCCATCCTACACGGGCTATGATTTGCGCGCCGATGCATTTCAAAGGTGAGGCGTTGGGAACGATTCAAGCCATCAATCCCATTGACGGTTTTTTTACGGAACAGGACTTGAATTTACTGGTCAATCTAGCCAATATTGCCAGCGCCGCTATTGCCAATGCTCAACAGTTTTCCCGTACCCAGGCGGCCCAGGCACAATATACCAGCCTGTTTCAAGATACGATTAATCCCATTATTTTGACTGATCTGAACGGGTACATTACAGATGTCAATCGGCGAGCAAGTCAATTTTTGCACTACGGCCGTGATGATTTGATTGGCCGACACATTAGCAGTATTCACGAACCGGGAACAGACATACTTGACGCTAGTAACATCCCCGGAGATTCTGTAATACTCTTTGCCAGTACAATCATCACCGAAGATGGTCAGACAACCCCTGTAGAAGTGTATGCCAAACGCACTCTCTTTGAACAAAGCGAAATACTGCAATGGATTCTGCATGATATTTCTAAACACGTGGAACTAGAAGAAATGCGGCGCGATCTAACAGCAATGCTATTCCATGATCTGCAAAGCCCTCTAGGCAATGTCATTTCCAGCCTGGAACTATTATCATACGAAATTCCACCCATGGATCCCGATTCGCCATTGTATTACATGCTGGATATTGCCAAACGCAGCAGCGAACGTTTGCAAACCCTGGTACGTTCTTTGTTAGACATCAACCGCTTGGAAGCAGGACACCCTATTACGGAACGTACTTTGGTAGATATTTACGATCTGATAGATGAAGTACGGGAAATAGAACGTCCCAACTTTGAACAGCGCCGGGTTGAATTTGTAGCTGATTTAGCGCCGACCTTGCCCGATCTTTATCTGGAAGAAGATATGATCCGGCGTGTCCTCATCAACCTGATTGGGAATGCCCTCAAATACAGTATGGAAGGTCAAGCAGTCAAAATTAAAATCAGTTGGCTGGAAGAAGAAAACGCTATTCGTATTTCTGTGTGTGACGAAGGAATGGGTATTCCTATTCAGTATCGTCAATCCATTTTTGATAAGTTTGAGCGCGTTAAAGCGTCCAACCCAGACACGAAAGGGTTGGGCTTAGGGTTGGCATTTTGCCAGTTAGCTGTGGAAGCACACAACGGCCGTATCTGGGTAGAAGATGCCCCTGGTGGCGGCGCTCAATTCATATTCACTCTGCCACTCATAATCCAAAATGTGGCTGTTTCCCCCTCTTAGAAACACATCCCCTATTTTCCCACTCCCCAAAGCTGCTTCTGTCTGGTATGATTAACAATCGTTAAAATCGGGCAGAGTAGCTTATGACAACTACCAAACGACTCTATTACACAGATTCATACATTACCCGTTTCAAAGCTAGCATCATTGAACGTGTTAAACAGAAAGGCATGGTCGCCCTGGTTCTGGATAAAACCTACTTTTATCCTACATCTGGTGGCCAACCCTTCGATATAGGCGTTATTAACAATGTGCCGGTCATCAATGTCACCATACGCGAATCAGATGGGGCCATTCTCCATTGGATTGGCGCCGGAGAAATGTGGTCTAATTCGGTTGTGTGTGACATTGATTGGACCCGCCGCTTTGATCATATGCAGCAGCATACCGGCCAACACATTTTGTCGCAGGCTTTTTTGCAAACGGCCGCAGCCGAAACAGTCAGTTTCCATTTGAGTGACACCAGCGTCACCATAGACCTACACACGGCCGACATTCAGCCCGAGCAAATTGAATATGCGGAATTTCTGGCTAACCAAATCATCTGGCAAAATCGGCGCGTTCGTATTCGCGCCGCTACGTTAGAGGAAGCTCAAGAACTTCCCTTACGGAAAATTCCGCCAGCACAAAATGGCAAACTGCGTTTAATTGAAATTGAAGAGTTTGATCTGACAGCCTGTGGAGGAACGCATGTCGCTGCGGCCGGTGAAGTGGGCCTGATTAAAATTGTGAAGCTGGGACGCAATGGTGACCAATTGCGCGTAGAATTTAAGTGCGGGCAGCGTGCCCTGCAAGATTACCGGCAAAAAAATGGTGTGGTGGCTCATTTAACAGCCGAACTCACCACCGGCATATCTGAAATTGGTGAAGCTGTTACCCGGCTGCAAACAGAAAATAAAGAAGCCCGTCGTACCTTAAAGCGGCAGCAAAACGCCCTGACCCGTTTGGAAACAGATAAAATGCTAGCTCAGGCAAGAAAATTGCGGGGCAAAAAAATCAGAATTATCACCCGCGTCTTTTCTGACAACGAATGTGATCCTGGCCAATTACGCGCCTACGTTAGTAGCCTTACAAAAGAAGATAATGTCATCGTGCTGCTTGGCCTGGCCGGTGAAAAATCATTGCTCATCTTTGGTCGCAGCCATGATGCCCCCGGTAAAATGAACCAGCTTATTAAACCCGCATTGCAATATCTAGGCTCTGCTTCGGGCGGCGGGTCGGCCACGATGGCTCAGGGGGGTGGCCCCAACGCAGATGTAAATCGTGTGGAACAGGCTGTGGCTCGTGCAGAAAAACTATTGATCGGGCAACTGTAATGATATGGAAAGAATCGCCGAAAACGTCTACATTGAAAAAAAGTATGATGGCGTCAACGTAGGGGCTATCCTGACGACACAAGGGATTATTGCCGTAGATGTACCCTCTTACCCCCGGCAGGCTCGTGATTGGGCTATGCGCTTACGCTCCCTTTCTCCTCGGCCGTTACTGTTTACCATTCTCACTGATTACAATGGAGACCGCATCTTAAATTCGCGCTGGTTAAATGCACCCATTGCCGCCCACCAAATAACGGCCGACAAGATTTACAAATATGGCAAACACTACCCCTCACATATATTAGAAAGTCTGACAGCGCGACATCCGCTTAACGGCCGTAATCTAAGCAGCACACCTGTAGACAAACCGGCCGTCAGCTTCACTAGGCAGATGAGTATCCTCAAAGGCAACACGGATGTGGTTCTGACGGCCGCACCGGGGCCAACCACAGGCAATCTCTGGGTCTACCTACCCCGGCAAAAAATCTTATTCGCCGGTGACACCGTTACCACAGATTGGCATCCCCTATTCTTGGAGGGAACCAGCAAACAATGGTTAGAAACCTTAAATCGGTTACAGCAGTGGCCTGAGCGCCTGCACACAATTGTATCTGGGCGCGGCGGGGCGGTAACAGATGAAACCATCCCCCTCATGCAGTGCTATCTCCATGCCCTGCGCTCACGCATCCAGCAACATATTCATGATTATCATTGCCGTGAAGAAATCGCCCAATATATACCTGACCTACTGGACATGTTCCCTCTTAATGGACTTCCGGCCGATTGGCTACGCTCCCAGATAAAACGAAGTTTGGATCATGTGTATGATGAGATACAATTGGAGAAGAACAAAGAAGAAGCGACCCCCATGCAACCGGAGTTGTGACTATAAAGGTCATCCCCCCACCTTTGTGAGAGCAGGCTCTGCGAAGGTGAGAATCCACACACCTGGATACCCGCCTTCGCGAGTATGACAGTCGAGAAACACCTGTATAGTTAGTTGCCCGGAATTCATATCGGGGTGAGGATGAAGAAAATGGTTAACCGTTCACATGCCGCAACCCAGGCGCTGCAACTTGTGCCGTTCTTCAACAAGTTAACGCCAGATGAAGCTGGCAATTTATCCAGACTTTTGGTCATGCGCCGCTTTAGTCCCGGTCAAATCATCTTCCATCACGGCGATCCCGGCGGCCTGCTTTACATCATTAGCAAAGGAAAGGTGAAGATCACCCATTCTACGCCAGACGGTCAGGAAGCTATGTTGGCGATAGTGGGTGTAGGCGATTTCTTTGGCGAGTTAGCCTTGTTGGATGATTCACCTCGTTCTGCTACGGCCGAAGCGCTAGAACCAACGGAAACGCTAACTTTACACCGCGACGATTTCATGCGCTATTTGCAAGACAATCCCGATTTTGCCATGCACGTACTGCAAACGATGGCTCGCCGCATTCGCCGCCTGAACAACCAGGTCAGCGACATCTTCTTTTTGGATTTACCGGCCCGGTTGGCGCGACAATTGTTGGAGTTGGCTGAAGAACACGGCCGTCAAACACCCGATGGCGTTCAAATTCAACTCTCCCTTACCCAAACCGACCTAGCCGAAATGACCGGCGCCACCCGCGTCAGCATCAATAAAGCGTTAGGCCGTTTCCGGCGCGCCGGTTGGGTGAAGGTTAGCAGCCGTAAATTCACCATCGTTAACGAAGCTGAACTAAACGAGCTTATTCGTCTTTCTGGCGGCTCTATTTAACGCCACTGTTCAGTGTGCAGTTTACAGTGTACTCATTCAGGGGGCTACCAAGACCCTAAGGGTTTTACTCCTGAGGAATGGGGATTTTATTAAACCCCGAACTTGTCATACCTGCGAAGGCAGGTATCCATCTTTTTAGTCGAGTGGATTCCCGCCTTCGCGGGAATGACAAATTAAAGTTCATGGGATTATTTAATCCTCATTCCTGAGTGTACCCGTTAGATTAAGCGAAAAACCCTTAGGGTCTGAACGGATACTTTACAGTGTTCAGACACACCTGATTACTGCCGACTGTTCGTTTGAAAATCCCCCATTTTTTCGCTAAAATCCCGCGTCCATTATTGCCTGCCCCGGCTGTTTACACTTTGGCGATTTTCATAATCCAGTAAGGGACAGATAAGAAAAGGGGTGTATAAATACCTGGAAATAGAAATGAGACTACTGAGTGAACTGTATGAGTGTTGAGGAACCGGAAATTATTACAGAACGTGCGGGGGAAACGGCCGTAACTCCCTCCCCACTTACCGAAACGCCAACACCCGAACCAACTTCCCGTAAATTATCCTGGGAATCTTTCGCCTTTGTACTGGTTTTGATTATTTTACTCATCGGTGCGTATTTCCGTTTCACCGGCCTCAATTGGGACGCCACTTATCATCTGCATCCCGACGAACGTTTTCTAACCATCGTCTCTACCCAGATACAACCCGAATACAACCCGCTTCAATATTTCAAAACTTCTGAATCCACCTTAAACCCGTACAATCAGGGGCAAGGCTTTTTCGTGTATGGCAACTTTCCCCTGACCGTCTCGCGTTATGCGGCTGAAACCGTTAATCTGTTTTGCACGGCCGCAGTTCCCCAAGACCCAGGTCAACCACCTCCTTGTCCTTACAACTTCACCAACTACGATGGCGTTCATTTATTAGGCCGTTTTCTTTCTGGATTGATGGATTTGAT
>JAAEOP010000754.1 GCA_024223125.1 Chloroflexota bacterium | reverse complement strand
GCATTTTTGCTCTGATTATTGCCATCCCCTTGGGCGCGGCCGGCGCAGTCGGGTTGGCTTCTATGTTCGGCGGCTTGCTAAACTTCGATACAGGCGGCTTTCAATTGTTTCCACAAGTACTGCTTGTGCAGACAATTATCGCCTTATTGGCCCCGCTGTTGGCTGCGCTTATTCCTATTCGGCGCGGTGTCAAAGTGACGGTGCAGGAAGCGATTAGCGAGGTTGGTATGGGGAAGGGGCAGTTTGGGCAAGGTTTTTTGGATAGGCTCATTATGAACATGCGTTTTGTGCCCTTGCAACGGCCGCAGCAAATCTCATTACGCAACACCTTCCGCCGTAAAGGGCGATTGGCGCTCACCCTCATTACCCTCTCGCTGGCCAGCGCTATTTTTATGGCCATCTTTAGCGTGCGCGCTTCTTTGCAGCTAACGTTGGATGAAGCCCTGGACTATTTTGATTATGATGTGCAGATTGTGTTTGACCGTAGCTATCGCACCAACCGGATTGTGCGTCAGGTACAAAATATACCCGGCGTAACCGGCGTGGAAACGTGGGGCTTCGGCGCAGCACGGCGTATTCGCCCCGATGATTCTGAGAGCGACAATATTATTGTCTATGCCCCGCCGCCGGATTCAGATATGCTGAACCCCATTTTGCTGGAAGGTCGCTGGTTGGAAGAGGGGGATACCAATGCGTTGGTGGTTAACACAGATATGCTGCGAAATGAAGAGGATGTAGGCGTGGGTAGTATGATGACAATGAATATCAACGGCCGTGAATCAGAATGGCAGGTCGTGGGCATTGTACGCGGCATTTTGACCGGGTCAAATGCGTTTGCAAATTATGATTATTACGGCCGTGTCACCAAAGAGCCAGACCGTGCCCAAATCTCCCTCATCCGGCTGGCAGATCGCAGCCCGGACAAACAACTCAGCCAGGGACAGTTTTTAGAGGAAAATTACCGCCGTAACGGCTTTCGCGTCCAGCAAATGCAAACCATCGCCCAATTTCGGGGTATCTTAAACACCATCTTCAATATCGTCATCGTTTTCTTGTTGTTTATGGCTATTTTGTTGGGTGTTGTCGGCGGTTTGGGTTTGATGGGTACGATGAGCATTAACGTCATTGAACGCACCCGCGAAATTGGCGTAATGCGAGCCATCGGCGCTTCGGATGGAGCCGTGCTGCGAATTGTCTTGTTGGAGGGGGTGATTATCGGCTTGATCAGCTGGATTATTGGCGGCATTGTGGCCCTGCCCGCCAGCCGTGCCTTATCCAGCGCCGTGGGACAGGCGTTATTGCAAGCAGAACCGAGCTACACATTTTCTACCAGCGGCGCCTTGTTGTGGCTGGTGACGGTATTGTTCCTGGCTCTATTTGCTAGCTTCCTACCGGCTCGCAGCGCTTCTCGCCTAACGGTACGGGAAGTGTTGAGTTACGAATAATTGAAATAATATGAGGTTAGGAGATTGAGAGATTTAATCTCCTAATCTCCAACTCTCTTCATCACGTTTCCACAATACAGTTGTCGCTGCCATATTCGCCAGGTTCATATCCGTCGGCCGCTTCATCGTTAAACCAGGTTCCATCTGTGGCAAAGTAACGAAATTCATAACGGCCGCCAGGGTCCAGGTTAACGGCCGTGCTATATGTGCCATTGTTCCGTTTAACCAGCTTATTGGCAGATGGATTCCATTCATTAAATGTGCCCATCACAGAAGCGTGAATATGGGGATGATCGGCCGGTAAAACAAACGTGACCTTGATCTGCTCTGATCCCCTGATCTTGTCTTTTTTTAGCATCTCATGCCTCCTTATGTAAATCGAACTATCTTTCCATTCGCAAGCTGACAGTTTGCGTTAAGGCATTAATCATCAGCCCTAAGCGTAAAACAGTTGGCGACGGCCGTAAAGAGACAATCCTTACAAAAACCTATCTTGTTTTTGAGTAAGATTTGCGTTTTCGCGGCTGACCGTTGCGATTGTTGCGGGAACGGCCGTTATTGCGCGAGCGTGAATGATGTTGGTTTGGTTTAGAGTTGGACGTTGAGCTAACGGCCGTTTCCGGCACAAACCCCCCATAATCAAAATCAGGCAGCCGTTTACGTTCTAGCGGAACCTTCAAGAGCCGCTCAATTTGGCGCACTATAGCGGCATCATCCGGCACAGCAAACGAATACGCATCTCCACTCCGTTCCGCTCGTCCCGTGCGGCCGATTCGGTGCGTGTACGCATCCACCGTATC
>JAAEOP010000753.1 GCA_024223125.1 Chloroflexota bacterium | reverse complement strand
TGATTCATGTGGATTGGTACAGGGCGAATGATTACTGCACCTGGGCGGGCAAGCGGCTGCCCACCGAAGCGGAATGGGAAAAAGCAGCGCGAGGCACAACGGTACGCGCCTATCCGTGGGGCGACCAGGACCCGGATTGCACTCTGGCTAATAGCCGTAATGAAGCCACAGGAAATTATTGCGTGGGCGATACCAGCCAGGTGGGCGATTACCCAACTGGGGTCAGCCCGTATGGAGCTATGGATATGAGCGGTAACGTGTGGGAATGGACGAATGACTGGTATGATGGCAACTATTACAGTAGTTCTCCCTACAGCAATCCACCCGGCCCGGCTAGCGGCATATACAAAGCGCTGCGGGGCGGCAGTTGGGTCGACAATTGGCGCGCCCACCGCGTCGCTGCTCGGCTCAACTTCAGTCCGACGATCACGGCCCACCGTGTGGGGTCCCGGTGTGCGTCCGCCCCAGGAGGGTGATCTACTGGTTTTCTGGTCTCTGCCCTTCTGACGGGGTCCCCCACCATCTCCGCGCGAAGCGCGTCACCGTCGCCATTTTCCCCCTCCCTCCGGAGTCGAGGCTTCAGCCGGGTCTTTCCTTACCACCTCTCCCGGCTAAAGCCTCGACTCCGGATTAGACGAAAGGCTTTAGATAAAATGCACCATCCACCACACATTTATCTGGATGAGTCCTGGTATATCATTACCGCTTCTACCCTCAATCACACGCCGTTTCTAGCCAGCGGCCGGGCCAAAGTGTTATAGTTCATTTGAATTCTGTCCACCACGACTTATTGAGAAGATACTCAAATTCTATTCCAGGGCGGTTTTCTTACCAGTACGCAACAATAGGAGAATATCTACAGAATCGCTTGAATTTGCAGCAGCCAACACACACGGCCGTCATCCCCCCACGTCACTTCCCAATCCCCATTGCCAAAGGTGCGCCGGACGCCGCGCAGGAGTTTTTGCAGTCTTTGGATGTGGTCGGGCGCGGCGGCCGCCGGTTTTTGCCAACGACCTAAGTGGGGCAATGTCAAGCTATCGGTTGGGGTTGTGATTGTGTCGGTGGCAGTTTGGACGTGGGATACGGCCGTGCCTATCACTTCTGCAGCGACCATTTCCTGAACTAACAACTCGTGGCCGGTTGTTTCTTCATGGGGTAATACGGCCGTCCACAAATCTACCAGCGCCGCCGCCAATACAGCCGAATCATTCATATCTATGTTTAGTTGGGGCGAGATAGCTAAAGTGCGGCCAAAAAGTGGACGAATGGCACATGGTTTATCTAGATGAGGAAAGCGTACGGCCGTGTACAATAAATCATACAATTTTTGGGGCTGGGAGATTGAGAGACGGCCGTTGTCCGCCAACACAATCTCTTCCTGCCGCGCCAACCAATAAAAATCATCCAGAAAAATGCCGCCGTTGGGCACGGGTAGTCCAGCTTGCATAGCCCTGTCCAGCCGCCACCCCTTTTCAGGCACATGATTCTTCTGCGCTCGTTTAGAGCCTAGCCATACAAAAAATAGTTGGGTCATAAAACCATTGTCCCTTCATAGCACAAAATCGGCAAAACTGGCGTATTATGGTTGCGTGAATGAAACCTCACTTAACGGTTATACAAATCTAAAAGCGCATCCCGCAGATGTGGATATTGCCAGGTGAAGCCCATTTCTTGCAGACGGTGGGGCAGGGCGCAACGGCCGTCTAATATCATCACTGCCATTTCCCCCAAAATTAGCTTCAAGGCAAAAGCGGGGGTGGGGATGAGTGACGGCCGTGACATCATCCGCCCAATCTCCTTTGCTACCTGTTTTTGCGGCAGCGGGTTGGGGGCGCAGAGGTTGTACACGCCAGCCGCATCTGAAGATTCTAGCAAAAATTGAATGGCTTGTATCTCATCTTCCAAATGAATCCAGGACAGCCATTGTTTGCCGCCGCCTAATGGCCCGCCGGCAAAAAACTTAAAAGGGAGCATGGTTTGAGGTAGCGCGCCTCCGTCCAGACTTAACACCAGGCCGGTTCTTAGAATGATTTGGCGCGTACCCATTTTCTTCACGGCCGCTGTTGAATTTTCCCAATCCCACGTTACATCAGAAAGAAATCCTTCCCCTTTTGGCGCTTCTTCGGTGATGATGGTTTCGTCGGGGACGTTTCCATAATAATCAATGCCTGAGGCTTGGATGACGACGTGGGGTTTGCTTGTGGCGGCCCGAACTGCAGCGACGATTGCTTTTCCGGCCTTGAGCCGACTATGTAGAATGCGTTGTTTGCGTTCGGCCGTCCAGCGCAGCGGCGGAAATCCCCGCCCGCCAATGCTTTCTCCGGCCAGATTGATGATTGCTCCAGCCCCATTTGCCAGATGACCCCAACCTACGGCCGATTCCGCATCCCACCGCTCGCCGCGCACACCTTCGGGGAATTTGTATTTGGCTGGATTACGGCTCAAAACGGTGACGTCATACCCAGACTTTGCCAGCCTTTTAACTAAAGGCGTCCCAATCAAACCAGTTCCGCCGGTGACGATGACACGCATGATAGATTCTCCTTTTACTTGCCACTTGCAACCAAAATAGCGTACCCCAATTTACCTTGCCGCACAGACTCAGCGGCCGTACGAGCAATCTTTTTGGCCTGACTGAAATCGGCCGTTGGGAAATCAATCTTGCCCAACTTGACCATGAGTTCCGCGGCCAACAGTTTGCCACGTACATCGCGTATTAGTTCAACCAGAGCGGTGTCGTGGGATTCTACCTGGGTGACAGTTAGTCCGACCGTTTCCAGATAGGCAGTATATTTTTCCAATGGTTGGGCGTCGGCAATACAGGCAATCCAGGCAATAAGCGTTTCTAGTTCGGGTGGCAGAGGACCGTTTCGGGTTCGGGTCAGATCGCTGAGGGCGACACGACCGTTATCCTTCAATACTCGCGCCACTTCTGCGGCCGCCGTTGGCTTATCGGGAAAAGTACAAAAAGCACATTCACAAATAATGGCGTCAAATGAAGCGTCGTCAAAAGGAAGGCATTCGGCGTCTCCATATTCAAAGTGGACTTTGTGGGCCAGTCCCACTTTGACGGCAGCTTGATTGGCTTGTTGGGTGGCAATACGGCCGTAGTCCACCCCCACCACATCACAACCAAACGTCTCGGCCAGAAATAGAGCGCTCGTTCCCTGCCCAGAAGCAACATCCAACACCCGGTCATCTGGCCCCAATTGCAGCAGTTCGCCAATGCGCCGTGTCAACGCCAGACCGCCAGGATGAAATGAATCCCCTAATAACAATTGCGCCCATTGACTTTCATAAACGGCCGCGCAGCAAGTTTTCAGTTCCACATCAGTTTGAACATCCTCCAAATTGGGCAAGTCGAGCATGGTCAACCTCTATTGACTACCACGAATTTTGAAAGGAACAGCTAGTATCAGTCGAAGAAATTTGTTGGTTCCTTCATTCGTTGTCATCTCAATTAGCAAGAATTATATGATCACACTCCAATGACAAAAAATGTAACCATTCACTCCCCCAAGGTGCCCGGCACTTATAAACGAGTGTGCTACTCCAGTAGACTTGACAATGAAGTGCCGGGCACCTGAATGGTTACAAAAAATGTTTGCTGCTGGTAGGCTATTTGCTAACGTTGTCCCGGCGTTAGAGGCTAATTTGAACCATACCCGTACTGGTTTAGGTGGGTGTACAAAAGTTCGTTCAGCATCTGTTGTTGGGATAGGGTTAGCTCTTGTTGCCATTTTTGATTGCTGCTGTGAAGGGGGAAATGGGGCAGGATGGCTTCAAATTGCGGCCTGGAAGACAGGTCACAAAAATCAAACACCGTTTGGAATGTGGCAGCCGGTTGGGCGCATAAATCTTCATATCGAATTTGTAGAAACTGGTCTTGCGGAATTTGTTGGCGGGCGGTTTCGGTGGCGTCCATGATGATTTTCCACGCGGCGGATGCTACCACAAGCCTACATCAAATGCTAGAATCATAGCCGATGAAGATATTACATGTTTACAAAGATTATGATCCCATTTTAGGCGGTATCGAAAACCATATGAAATGGCTGGCCGAAGCGCAGGCGGCCGCCGGCCATGAGGTAACAGTGTTGGTCACAAACCCGGCCAAATTGCCTAAATATGAACAGCAGGGCGGCGTCTTCATTATCCGCGCCTGGCGGCTGGCAACTGTGGCGTCCACCCCTCTCAGCCCGGAGATGCCTTTCAAACTACCCCAGATTCAGGCCGACATCGTCCATCTCCATTCCCCTTATCCGGTGGGGGAAATGAGTCAATTGTTGAGGGGGGGCAAACGGCCGTATGTCATTACCTATCACAGCGATGTAGTCAAACAACAAACTGTTTTGCGCTTTTATCGTCCCTTCCTCAAACGGGTACTCGATAGGGCGGCACAAATTATTGTGAGCAATGATAATTACATTCACAGTTCGGAGTATTTACGGCCGTTAGCCGCCAAATGCACTGTCATCCCCTTTGCTGTAGATGTGGCTCGTTTTCAAACTGCAATCCCTTCACTCCCGCCAACAGATGTGCCTACTTTCATTTTTGTAGGAGCGCATCGTTATTACAAAGGGGTGGATGATTTGCTGCGGGCAATGGTAGATGTGAACGGCCGTTGTCTCATTGGCGGCGACGGTCCTCGACGGGCTGAATGGGAAGCGTTGGCTCACGAATTGCATATTACAGGCAAAGTACAGTTTTTGGGCAAAATCCCAGATGAAGAACTGCCCCGGTTCTTTGCTGCCGGCGATGTTTTTGTGCTACCTTCAAACAGTCGGGCAGAATCGTTTGGGATTGTGTTACAAGAGGCGATGGCGGCGGGACGGCCGTGTGTGACCACAGAATTAGGCACGGGTACATCCTGGTTGGTGCAAGACGGCGTTTCAGGATTGGTTGTACCACCGCAAAACCCCGAAGCATTAGCGGCCGCTCTCAACCGATTGGCGGCGGATGCTGATTTACGCGGCCGTATGGGAAAAGCTGGGCAGCAACGGGCTGCGGCCGAATTCACGATGGAGCGCATGTTAAGCCGCATTGATACTGTTTATCTACAGGCGCTGGAAAAATGAATATGAAGACAACGGCCGATATAAGGAGTCACAACATTGCAAATCCACAATATCGAATCTTTATCGATAATTTGCTGTTATAAAGGGTGGGTTCATTGCGCCTAACTAAATTTGCGGAGGAGACTTCACGAGTTTCCACCCACCAGTATGAATGAAAAATACAGCCCGATTTTGCAAAATCGGGGGGTGATTTGCAAAATTGCCCTACATTTACGCAGGAGAAAAGGCGACTACAGCGCCAAAATCTTATGAAGCTACCAAAAATAATTCAAGGAGGAATGGGTGTTGCCATTTCTCACTGGCCTTTAGCCAAAGCTGTTTCCAGAGAAGGCCATCTGGGCGTGATTTCAGGTACAGGTGTTGCTCAGATGATGATCTCTCGTTTGATGGATGGTGATGAGGGCGGCCATGTTCAACGGGCTTTGGCACAGTTTCCATTTCAGGAACCCATTCCCCGAATATTAGAAAAATATTATATTGCCAAACCAACATTCCCCAAGATTCCCTATAGCCGCCCCCCCATGTGGACGATTAATCCGCCAAAGATATTGAATGAACTGACAGTCATTGCCAATTTTGTAGAAGTATTTTTAGCAAAAGAGGGTCACGAAAATGGGGTGGGTATTAATTTGTTGGAGAAGCTGCAAATGCCGACCATGGCTTCCCTTTATGGGGCTATGTTAGCGGGGGTAAATTATGTCATCATGGGCGCCGGTATACCGGTGCAAATCCCTGGTATTTTGGACAAGCTGGCAAACCATGAGCCGGTGAGCTACCGGCTGGATGTGTTGAATACGGACAAAGAGGATGATTATCACATCCATTTTGATCCCCAGGCTGTTTTTTCTGGTACGGTTGAGAAGGGGAAGGCATTAGTGCGTCCCTTTTTTATACCGATTATTTCCTCGGTTGTATTGGCAAAAGCGTTGATTAAACGTTCTACAGGCAAGGTAAATGGATTTGTTATAGAAGCGCCAACTGCTGGCGGTCATAATGCACCGCCCAGGGGCGTCATGAAGTTGAATGAGAATGGCGAACCCATTTATGGCAAGAAAGACATTGTTGATTTTAGTAAAATGAAGCAGTTTGGCTTACCGTTTTGGCTGGCCGGCGGATATGATTCACCTGAAAAAGTGCAGGAGGCGTTGACGGCTGGCGCCGCAGGTGTACAAGTGGGGACTGCATTTGCTTATTGTGATGAATCGGGGATGAAAGACAGGCTTAAAAGGAATGTGATACAAAAGGTTGTGGATGAAGAGATTGTCGTTCTTACTGATCCGCGTGTATCGCCTACTGGTTTTCCATTTAAGGTGGTTCAGGTTAAGGGTACGATGTCTGAAACGGCCGTTTACAACAAACGTCCCCGGTTATGCGATATTGGCCTGTTGCGAAAGCTGTATAAAAAGGATAATGGCAAAATTGGCTATCGTTGTGCGGCCGAACCAATTGATCAATATGTAAAGAAAGGTGGTGAGCTAGAAGAAACTGTTGGACGCGGTTGTTTGTGCAACAATTTATGCGCTACGGCCGGCAAACCACAACATCAAAAAGATGGTTATATTGAAGCGCCGTTAGTGACTTCAGGGGATGGGGTGGTAGGTATCGGCCGTTTTTTACAACCTGGTAAACGCAGCTACACGGCCAAAGATGTGCTGGATTATTTAACGGGCAAATAATTCTGAACTGAAGACTGTTTTTTGCACAAGAGATAGTTAAGAGTGGTGTGGGTTGCAAACAGTCGTAACCCACACCGCTTTTTTGTTAGGGGAAGTATGCAAGTGGCGGAATCTGTTTTATTTGTGCATGTGAGTGATACGCATTTTGGGACTGCGCGGAATTACGGCCGTGACAGTCATACCTCCTATCCTTGTGCCGTTAAGTTTGTGGAGATCATCAACAATTTACCAGCGAAACCGGATTTTGTGGTGCATACGGGGGATGTGGCCACCAATCCCGATCCGGCCGCTTATGCTCTGGCACGGGATGTTTTTAGCGAATTGAATGTACCCATTTATTATGTTACCGGCAATCATGATTCTGCCCAGATGATCCGGGAAACTTTACCAATGGGGCCACTGGTGTGGCTGGTGGATGAGCCGGAAGTATTATGTTACCGGTTTGATGTGAAGGGGTATCGGTTTTTACTGTTAGACGGCCGTGCCCCCGACGAACTCGATCCCCATGGCTACCTTTCCGAAGACCAGTTAGATGTTGTACGTGAAGAAACGGCGCGGGACGGTCCGCCCTTAACCGTGTTTGTTCATTTCCCCAGCCTGTCGCTCAATTCGCCCTGGATGGATGACAATATGCTGATTGTGAATGGAGAGAAACTGCATGAAGCACTGTTACCAGCCCGGAATCGGCTACGCGGTGTGTTTCATGGACATATCCACCAATCTATGCAAACGGTGCGGGATGGGATTACCTACACGGCCGTACCCTCTACCTACTCCCAATTCACCGCCTGGCCGACGGATGTCCTGGCAGCCGGTAAAGATTTGGATTACCCACCCGCCTTTAACGTCGTTCAACTCCTGCCCCAACAGACGATTGTACATCAGCATGTTTTTAGTCGGCCGTGATTCCACTCATCAATTAGCGCTATCTAGCTAATAGGTGGTGGATGGTATAATGAATGTATGTCTAATGGGCGCAGCGGAGGATGCACATGATACAGACAGTTATTGCCGAACGAGGATCATATACTTTTTCAGACTACTTCAAACTGAATATCGAAACCGAAGATATTCTGGCCTATTTTGGGTTCTCATTTTCAGTCGAGAATTATGTGTTGCCACATGCGGCCGTAGACCAAAAGCGTGTTCAAGATTTAACGACCCGGCTTGAAGAAAGTCTCCCCTTCATCAGCCTGACAAACGAAGCTGCCCGCCGTGAATTCCTGATAGCGCCGGTGCTGGCGGAAGTGGTACATTGCACGCAAGCGAAGATACGGGTAGAGATGCCACTGACGGTGAATGAGCAGTTGCAAGGAGTCCTTGACTACTTTTTGCAAGCCGGGATGAATTTGTTAATTGTTGAGGCGAAGAAAGGGGATTTGCAAAATGGCTTTACCCAATTAGCGATAGAATTGGTTGCCCTCGATAAAGTTGCCCTCGATAAAATGAAAGAATCCTCAGAAAAACTACTTTATGGAGCCGTGTCTATGGGGAATGTCTGGCAGTTTGGTGTCCTCAACAGAGAAGCCAAGCATGTGACCCAGGATTATAATTTGTTCCGCGTGCCGGCTGATTTAGAGGCTTTACTGCAAGTACTGGTCGCTATTTTGAAAGGAGACGATACGCGCCACAGTACACCATCATAAATGAAAACTATTTTAGGGAAACTACAACAGATTTAAGATAGGAACAGATTGGCGTATTCTCTGGAAAAATCTGTTTATGACTCCAATCTGCTGTAGTCTTTGAAAGGATTTCAATAGCAAGATGATTACAAAAGTATATGGTGTTTGCCCACATGATTGCCCGGATAGCTGCGGCTTTATAACGGAAGTGGAAGACGGCCGTGCCCTCCAACTCTACGCCGACCCTGACCATCCTATTGCCCAGGGGTGGTTGTGCGCCAAGGTACGGCCGTATCTCAACCACGTTTACCACCCCAAACGACTGCAAACCCCGCTGCGGCACGTCGGGCCAAAAGGGGGTGGGCAGTGGCAGCGCATCAGTTGGGATGAAGCCATTGGCGAAATTGGGGAACGGTGGCGAGACATCATTGCGGAATATGGGGCGGAAGCGATTTTACCTTACAGTTATAGTGGCACTTTGGGATTGGTGCAGATGGGGGTGAGCAGCGGCCGTTTTTGGAACAGACTTGGCGCCAGCCAGTTACAACGTTCCATTTGCGGCGCAGCGGCAGAAACGGCCGTCGAAGCAACTTTGGGTAAACGATTCAATCCCCGCTACGAAGACGTGTTACACAGCAAAGTGGCCATTATCTGGGGGCATAATCCTGTCACAACTGCGCCCCATTTCATGCCCCATCTGACGGCCGCCCGCAAAAACGGCACAAAACTAATCGTCATTGACCCGCGCCGCACCCGCACAGCCAAACAGGCTGACTGGCACATCAAACCCCGACCGGGTAGCGATGGCGCGTTGGCTTTGGGGCTGGCCCATATCATCGAGCGCGAAGAGTGGCAGGATGAAGCATGGCTGGCTACCCACACCGTCGGTTGGCCGGAACTGCGGGCGCGGCTGGCAGAGTATCCACCGCAGCGAGTGGCAGAGATAACAGGATTAGAGGTTGGGGAGATTGAGAGATTGGGGAGATTATATGCTATCGAAACCCCCAGTCTCATCAAGATAGCGGATGGGTTGCAGCGCAATCGTGGCGGCGGGCAGACGGTGCGGGCGGTGTGTGCCTTACCAGCTCTAACGGGGCAATACGGCCGTCGTGGAGGCGGCTTGATGTATTCGGCCAGCGGCTTTGTGCAGTGGGATGGGGAAGCGGTCAACAAATGGAGCAAGTGCCCTGCACCAGGGCGAGTGATTAACATGAACCGCTTGGGTGCGGCTTTAACGGGGGAAGCTCAAAATCCGCCTATCCAATCATTGTATGTGTTTGGGGCTAATCCGGCTGCATCATCCCCCAATACAAACAAGATTGTGGCGGGGTTGAAGCGGGAAGATTTATTTACGGTGGTGCATGAGTTGTTTATGACGGACACGGCCGTATACGCCGACATCCTCCTCCCCGCCACCTCCCAACTGGAACAGACCGACCTGCACAAAGGGTATGGAACGCGGGTGTTGGCTTACAATGCCCCCGCCATTCCCCCGTTGGGTGAGTGTAAAAGCAACTGGCAGTTAATGCGTCTGCTGGCGGCCGAAATGGACTTTGCTGAACCGTGGTTGCAACAAAGCGAAGATGAGGTGATTGCTGAGGTGTTGGCAGCGACGGCCGTCCACAACCCCGCCCTCAAAAACATCACCCTGGAACGATTGCAAAACGAACATTCAATTGAATTAGCGTTTGAACCGGATGTGCCTTTTGCCGACGGCCGTTTTCCCACCCCCAGCGGTAAAGTGGAACTGGTTTCAGAGCGCCTAAATGTAGACCATGATGACGGCGGACGGCCGTCGGCGAACGGCGGTCTTTGGCTGATAACTGGTGCCGCTCACCACTTCGTCAGCAGCACTTTTGCCGGGCAGCCAGATTTGCGGGCACGGGAGGGCGATCCGTTCATTGAGATTCATCCTGAGGATGCGGCCGTGCGGGGAATTGAAAATGGGGATTGGGTGATGGTGGAAAACGGCCGTGGCGTCTGCGAACTCAAAGCCGTGGTCACCGATGGTATTCGGCCTGGTATCGTTGCCTCACCTAAAGGTCGGTGGGGTGTCCTGGAAGGAGGGCACGTTAATTTCACCACGTCCGATACTCTGGGCGATTTGGCTGGACAAAGCACTTTTCATAGTAATCGTGTCTGGATTCGAGTAAAAACATAGTGGGTTTTGAAATCAACGAAAAATAGGCAATCAAAAAAACAATTTACTATGCTTAAATAAAGTTAAAGAAGCTTTGTTACTGGCGGCATAAACCTACTTAATTGTAATGGCCCCCTTTACAGATACGTCGCAAAGTTCAAGTCCCCGGCACTTCCCAAGCGCCGGGGACTTTGCGTAGACAGGAACTGAAAGACATCAACGAACATTAATCGCTGCTGGTGTGGACTTGGACAAATTGGCGCAGTACCTGTTCCTGGTGCTGCAAGGTGCGGATGATGACCGTCAGCGCCACGGTGATGCCAGTGAAGAGGAGGGACATACCGCCAAAGCGTAATACACCCAGCCAGGGCAATGTGGCCTGGATTGTACGAAGCTGATTGAGCAATGCCGAGCCGGCCGTGGCCGGGTTCAACTCAGTCACAATCGAGTGATTCCAGTAGGAACTGACAGTACCCAGTGAGGCCAGCGCCCAGATAAAACCGATGATAAGTACCATCCAGCCCATCATCATAATCATGGGGAACATCTTGGCTGAACGTGGTTTGGGAGGTGTGCCGGGGTTCAGATCGGCCGGCCATTTAGACATGACATCCGTGCCCAAATTACGCAGTGTTGTGGCAATCATGCCCAGAGCCATGGTGATAGCTCCTAGCAAAATACCCAAACCTAAGAACTTAAAGCTGGGTACCCAAAAAGGAATGGTGTGCCGGGCGACATTTGCTGCGACGAGGGCAGAACCAGCTTCGGCCGTTTCACGGGTGACCTTATCCACGCCAAAAAATGCGGTGTTAGCATTCGCTCCCTGTAGGGCTACGACAAAGGCAATAAGGACGATGAGTATGCCCAACCAGGCAAACATCTGATAACGTTTCATCATCGTGTTGATCATTTTTTCCATCATGGTGATAACTCCTTCGATTGTCATACCCGCGAAGGTGGGTATCCAGATGTGTGGATTTCTGCCTTCGCAGGAATGACATTTATAGTAATATTCGTTCTATTAAATTAATCAGCTGTTCCGAGAGATGGTCTGCCAACAGGTGGCAATTTTTTCACAACTTCGGGGATAGCTTTTTGCTGGTAGGAAAGGGCGAAGAGAATAGAGACCAGACCGTAGATAATACCCAGGAAGTGGAAACCTACGCCGACGAACTTGAAGGCTTCCAGCCAGGCTTCAGTTGCCAGTACGCTGGCCAGGTCTTTAAGCAGCGCCGAACCGGTAGCGGCCGCATCAATATCGGTGATGGGATGGCTAAAAACGGCCGAGGCTGTTCCGGCCGTCACCAACGAAACAATAAAACCGATAAGGATGATCATCATCCCCATCATCATAAACAGCCGCATTAACAGCGCTGATTTGGGTTTAGGGGGAACATTGATGCGGGCTTGCCGGGGCACACTGCCCATCACCTCTTTGCCCAACTTCATTAGGCGCAAGCCAATCACACCCAGAGCCATCGTAATGCCACTGAGGATCATGGAGACGCCCAGGAACTTAAAGTAGGGCAGCCAGATAATGGTACTCTCGATAGTGGCCCGCACATTGGCCCATTGCTGACTGGTATCACGAGTCGCCTTGTCAACGGCGTAGTAAGTGGTCGCATTACCGGCATTCCAGGAACCAATGATGAGCGAAATGACCACGATCATGAAGCCCATGGCGATAAAAATCCGAAAACGTTCCATCATAGATTGCAGCATCTTTTCCATTTGTAACTCTCCTTATTACTGTAGCTATACAGGCGTTTCTCGACTGTCATACCCGTAAAGGCGGGGGAATGGCCTGTATAGTCACTTATTATTTGCCCATCAGGGGGACAGCTTGCTTGAGGACTTCGATACGCCGATCCAAAATGGCGGGAATGGATGAGAATCCCATGGCGATGGCCAGCATGAAACTGGAGACGCCCAGGAATATCAGGGGCGGTAGCAGCTTGTCATATGAGGCCAGCGTACTTAACTGCGCTAACAACGCTGACCCAACTGCGGCCGCGTCCCGTGCTTGCTTGGCGTTGCCCCAATAACCGGCGGCGGTGGGGCTGACGGTTGTGGCGAGAATGATGATGGCGGCGCCAATCAGGAGCCAGCCCAGCAAGGTGAACAGGGGAAATAACTTGAGACCAGTTGTTTCCCGATCCAATTTTGAAAGGTCATTATTTGCCATAAGTTTGCCTCCTTTAGCAACTAGGCGATACATCTAAAAAGCAACCGATTGGCTGCCGAAATAATTTAATGCTGTCACTATAACTGGGGAGACGGCCGTATGCGGAAACGGTTTCGTTGCGGAATTGTGACAGTTTAGTTTGGGTTAGGGAAGGACTAATGTTTTGGTCTTCTCTTGTAAGAGGCCAACTGTTAGTGGCGTCCTGTTGGCTAAGTAACCATGAACTCAAATGGTCAGCGCCGCAGATAACGATACGAATTATTTTTGTATCCGTTCAGACCCTAAGGGTTTTTATGCCCAATACAATGGTGTTCTCAAGTGAGTTCATTCCAGTTGCATCAGTGGGAACGCCTGAAAATGTGACAACAGAGAATGTTGCCGCCGCCCCTGTACAGACATTCAACTTGAGTGATGAAGAGACCATTCTGACTGAACTTTATGAGATTGCCGGGCCAGCCGTTGTCAAGGTTGTCGTTTCGCAAAACGGCCGTATTGACCTATTAGACCCTGATCCTCGAGGGGATGGGGTCGGCTCCGGCATCATCATTGATGAGAACGGGACCATTGTCACTAATAACCATGTGGTGGCGGAAGCGGCTGATGTGGTGGTGCAATTGGACAACGGCCGAGTTATTTCCGCCACCATACTGGGGGTAGATTCAGCTACTGACCTGGCCGTACTACGTGTAGAGGCGCCTGGGGAGAAATTAACGGCCGTGCCTTTTGCCAACTCAGACACCCTGCGCGTGGGTCAGATGGCGATTGCTATCGGGCATCCGTTTGGCCTCGATAGCTCACTGACGGTGGGGCACATCAGTGGTTTAGGCCGGATGACCCCAACTGATGATAAATACAGGCCGGTACTCGATGGGATGATTCAAACCGATGCTGCCATTAACCCCGGCAATAGTGGTGGCCCACTTTTTAATTTGGATGGCGAGGTGGTCGGCATCAATACCTCTATATTTTCGACCAGCCGTGGTTCGCAAGGCATCGGTTTTGCCGTACCAAGCAATATGGCACGTCAGGTGATTTCCGAGATTTCGGAGAAGGGTTATGTGTCACGGCCGTTTTTGGGCATTGTCGGTCTGGCGCTGAATCCCCAACGAGCCGAATTCCTGGAACTTGACATTGATCATGGGTTATTAATTCAGGAGGTTGCCCTGGATTCCCCAGCCTGGGGGGTTGGCCTACATTCTGGTACCGAAGTGGTCTGGGTAGAAAGATAGCCTATCCGGGTAGATGGAGATGTAGTGGTTTCAGATCATCCAAAATCCAGGGCATCAATTCAGCGACAGTGGGGTGTGTCAGAACAGCTTTGCGAAACAACTTATAAGATTGTTTGGTGTACATGAATGTCGTAAACATGTTTATGATCTCGTCACCGCCGATACCCAAAATAGTTGCGCCTAAGAATTGCTCTGTATCCGCATCAACTAATATTTTGATTAGACCTGCGGTTTCATCTTTTTCCTTAGCCCGTGTGATCTGTTTCATCGGCCGTGTGGCCATCAAAACATTGCGGCCGCTTGCCAATGCTTCTTTTTCACTCATACCTACCCGGCCCAGTGGAGGGTCTATAAATAAGGCATAGGTTGAAACACGTTCAGATAATTTGCGATCATCGTCACCACTGTAGAAATCCCAAAAAATCTCGCCGTCGTTGACCGATGTGTGGGTAAACGCCCCCTCACCGTTGATGTCGCCGATGGCGAAGATATGGGGAACGTTGGTCTGCATGACATCATTGACCCGAATGTAGCCGCGCTTGCTGACCTCAACATCGGTCGCTTCCAGGTTAAGACGGTCGCTGTTGGGAACTCGGCCGACAGCCAGCATCAAGTGTGTCCCGCGTACTTGTGTTGCCTGGCTATCTTTTTTAAAGAAAACATCAATTTCTTGCTCCGTCTCTTGCGCTAACCGCTTTATTTTGGCATTGAGATGAATTGTGACCCCTTCGTCTTCAAGGACCTGGTGGGCAATGGCGGCAATATCAGTATCTTCACGGGACATTATCTGGGGGCCATTTTCCAAAATGGTTACTTCGCTCCCCAAACGACAAAATGCCTGAGCAAATTCCAGACTGATGTAGCTACCACCCACAATAACGAGATGTTGGGGCAGTTCCTGTAAGTTAAGTAAACGGGCATTGTCCATCCAATCAACATCATCAAGACCGGGAATTGACACAATACGCGGCCGACCGCCAGCGTTAATGATAATTGTTTCGCCCTCAATCAATTCAGCGCCCATACGTACTGTATGCGGCCCGGCAAAGGTTGCGAATTCAGCATAAACATCAACGTTACCCATGCTACGCAGCCATTTCTCCAAACCATGACTGGCACCATGACGTATCTTGTTTTGACGAGCCATTACTTTGGCGAAATTGATGCTAATTTCACCCGTGATGACGCCAAAATCTGCGCCGCGGCGGGCCATATGAGCCGCTCTCGCACTGGCTACAATTGTCTTGGTGGGAGTGCAACCGTAATTGACACAACTGCCGCCAAAGCGGCCGCCTTCCGCAAGAGCTACTGTTTTCCCCGCTTTTACCAGACGGGGCACAACTGTACCTGTTGCCTGACCCGTTCCTATCCAAATTACATCATATTGTTTCATAGGTATAAACCTCCTCAAATATATAATATCCTAGATATCAAGATGATCCAGCAGGAGACATGGAGACGGTTCTGTAATCGACGCTTCAACCAGCACCCGCTGCCACAGCGAAGCGAGTAAGGCAATAGCCACCATGTCGGCGACCTGGCGGGGTGGATTGTGACGATGGCAGGTGTTGCCGGCATTTAGCACCAGGTCAGGCGTTATGTCCGTTTGAGCCAGGGCGTGCAGCATACCAACCTGAATCGCTCCCAGACTGGCACCGCCAGAAAAGACAAAAGCAATGGGGCGGGGAAGGGCATTGCGCCAGCGAGTTTTTATGTGGTGTCTGAAGTTTGCGGCGCGGCCAGCCGGTAGCCGACGCCGCGCACGTTGAGGATGTACTGGGGTGAAGAGGAGTCTAGCTCAATTTTCTTCCGCAGGGCAAAGATGTGGCGCTTGATGAGTTCTTTAGCTTCCCAGGGGTCGGCTTCATAATCCAGCGTCATTTTGACGAGAGTGACGTAATCTAGCGCTTCCCCGGCATGAGAGGTCAGGGCAACCAATAAATTGAATTCGGATGGGGTTAATGGGAGCGGGCTGCTGTTTTTGTAAGCCTGGTGTGCTTTGCAATCAATGAACAAGTCGGCGATGTGGATGTTTTCTTCTTTGATGGCAAAGGGGGTGTTTTCCGGTTGGGGCAGTTCTCCCAATCGCTGTAGGCCAGTGCGTAAGGTTGTCAGCAGTTGGTCTTGTTCACGGCGGCGGCGGGTGGCGGTCAGGGCTTCTGTTACTGTTTTGAGGATGGTGTCTGGCTGAGCCGGTTTGAGCAGATAGTCGTGGGCGCCGGCTTTCACGGCCGTCATCGCCGAATCTAACGTCCCATGACCTGTTAAAATGATGATGGCAATGTGGGGCCAATGTTCGCGCACGGCCGTAAGTAATTCAACTCCAGACATACCCGGCATCCGAATATCTAAGATGGCAACCTCGCACTTAAAGACGGTAAATGTTTGTAACGCTTCTTCAGCGCTGGCGGCCTCTCTGATTTCGTGGCCTTGTTTGCTCAAAACAGTCCGTAAGCCACGACGAATGTTTTTCTCATCGTCCACGACCAGAATTTTGCCGGTGGGGGTTGATGGATTCATGAATCACCTGTTGGGGCAGCGGCCGTCGGTAAAGAAATGGTAAAAATAGCGCCTTGATTGGGTTGGGATACGGCCGTTAGCATACCTCCATGCGCCGTTACAATCTCATGACTGACGGCCAGACCTAGACCGGTGCCATTGTGTTTGGTAGAGAAAAATGGCTCAAATAACTGGTCTGCAATATCAGGCGTCATGCCGCTGCCGGCATCGCTGAAGGTTATGATCCAATTCTGTTCCTGACAGCGGTTGTTGATAAGCAACTCACCGCCGTTGGGCATTGCTTGAATGGCATTCAGGATGATGTTGAGGAACACTTGTTTAAGTTGGTCGCCAACAGCCGTGACCAAAGCCGGTTCAGAAGAATCGTGATGAACTACAACCACATTCGCCTGCTGTAATTGCTTGCCGGCCAACGCCAAAACATCAGCCAATAAACGGTTAACGTCTTGAATAGTGTGGTTGCCTTGTTTCGGCCGTTGGAATTCAAGCAATCGTTGCACAATGTCAGCGATGCGCCCCAATTCTTGCTGCACAACCCCCATTTCTTGTCGCCCCGATTCAGACAGCCCCTCATCAGCCACAAGCTGCAAGTGCAAGGTAATGGCTTGCAGCGGATTGTTGACCTCGTGGGCTACAGAAGCGGCCAGTCGCCCAACGACGGCTAGCTTCTCGGCACGGACGACCTGGGCTTGTGTTTCGCGCAATTGTTGTGTCCGTCGTTCTACCCGTGCTTCCAACCCAGCCGCAGCCAGCTTTAATTCTGCCAGCAGGCGGGCATTCTCAATGAAGACGGCCGCCTGGTCTGCATACACTTGAGCCAGCCGCAGGGCTTCATCATCAAAGGCATGGGTTTTGGTTTTGCCATACAACGTTAAGACGCCCACAGACTTTTCGCGGGCTATCAGGGGGATTGCCAGCACCGATTGAACCCCTTCTTCCAGGATATAAGGATGGACGCGCTCGTCGTTGGCTGCGTCGGCGATAACTAACGATTCTTGGTGGTTGATGACCCAACCGGGTACGCCTTCATTCAAGGCGAATGTAATCCGGGCGGCGTGATTTTCCGAGACGTTGATGCTGGCTGGCATCTTGTAAAGTTGGGTGGTTGAATCAAACTGAAAAAGGGCGCCGGCGTCCATGGGCAAGGTTTCACATGCTTTTTCCATCACCAACTGCAAGGTGCGATCTAAATCGAGGGTGGCAGCAATTTGGCGGCTGGCATCACTGATGGCCCCCAGCTGCTGTGCCCATTTATGCTCCGTCTGGTAGAGGCGGGCTTGTTCGGCCTGAAGTTGTTGACCGGCCATTATCAAGTCTCGGTTCTGTTCTCGTTCGTGGGCGGCCAGCCAGCCAATCAACGGGCCAACAGCCAGGTAAGCGATCAAAATAGGCCAGGCAGCTTGCAGGTTTGCCGCTCGCCGTCCGGCATCAGGATCGAAGGCGATGAGGATGGACATGCTGATGACGGCGATGAGAGCGGCCAAGGTTCCCCCGGTAAATTCATATTTCACGGCCGCCAGAGCAATGGGCGCTAATAGAAGGGCGTAAAAGGAGATAGACGGCCGTGCCGCCAGCAAAAAACCTAGAAGACCAAATAAGCTCAGGAAAAGAACAATTTCGGCCAGTCTCGGCCGTCGTGATAACCAGCCGTGAATTTGTGGCCGACCCTTTAATTGTTTGAACAAGGTATCCGATACTGTTTTCGTCATAAAGTTTGCCCGATGTGTGCCCTTAACTTTTTTCGTAACCATTCAGGTGCCCGGCACTTCATTACCAGGTCTACTGGAGTAGCACACTCGTTTATAAGTGCCGGGCACCTTGGGGGAGTGAATGGTTAACTTTTTTCTTTCGACGCCTAAGTGATAGTCATTCTTACTGAGTGGCGCTGGCATACCTATTGATGCCCTGTTTGGCATCCAATACGCCCCCCAACACAGATTCCCACTAACCTATCCGTAAAATATTAGAGAATCAGAAATCACCGGCCGAACTGAAAAAGTTGGCTCTTTGGGATTTCACGTAGTTGACAGAATATACGGGGGTTAAGCAAATCGTGCATACCCCGCTGTGTCTAGCCAAAGCCGTTGAAATAAGCTACCAACTTTCTTGATCCCATAACATCTTCTCTTGATTATTTTCAGCTAATTACTCGACGTTCGCTTAAATTTTGACATAAAAAGCAAATTTGGTACGCCTATGAATTATGATGAGTGTACCAGACAAACGAATCAACACAGAACGGGTAGACGATCTACCCATTATCTACGGATT
>JAAEOP010000752.1 GCA_024223125.1 Chloroflexota bacterium | reverse complement strand
TCTCTTGAGCGTAATCCAGAGCCGTTATGTAGTTTCCCAGCGCGTCGAACCAGACATAAATCACCTGATCTGGATCGCCGGGAACCGGTATACCCCAGCCGTGGGCTCGAGCCCAGGAGCGAGAGATACTAAAATCCAGTAACCCGTCCTGAATAAATCTGAGTACCTCGTTTTTGCGGGTTTGGGGCACAATTCTTAGTTGACCAGACTCAATCAACGCATAAAGCCGGTCTGCATAGCGAGAGAGGCGAAAGAAATAATTTTCTTCTTCGACAACTTCCGGCCGGGTCCGGTGTTCCGGGCATCGCCCGCCAACCAGCTCATTTTCGTTGAAGAATTGTTCGCAGCCAACGCAATAAAGACCCCGGTAGGCGCGTTTGTAAATGTCGCCATTTTGTTTGCAGGCTTGCCATAACTTATGCACGCCGGGGAGATGCCGGGGATCGGTGCTGGTCTGGATAAAATCGTCAAATGACAGATTCAGCGAGTCGCGCAAGGCATAGAAATAGACTGCATTTTTATCAACCAGGGCTTGAGTTGAGCAGCCGGCCTGTTCGGCAGCCCGTACGTTTTTTAAGCTGTTATCGTCAGTGCCCGACAAAAATCGAACGTCTTCACCTTTGAAGCGATGGTAACGGGCCAACGTATCGGTCAGTACAAACTCCAAGGCATGGCCAATGTGCGGCCTGGCATTAACAAATGGAATGGCCGTGGTAATGAAATACCGTGGCCGCGTGCTGTTTAGTTCATAATTGGTCATAATCGTTCTCCTTTTCTGGATTTCGGGGAAATAAAAAAGGCCGCCCATGTGGACGGCCTTTGAATTAAAGAATTAAAGTTAGTTACTTCAATGATTCGTTAAGGCAGCAGAATACATGGACAAGGGCATGCGC
>JAAEOP010000751.1 GCA_024223125.1 Chloroflexota bacterium | reverse complement strand
AGCTTCAAGTGATGAAATTCATGGAAACTGGTCCAGTCTCAATGCCAAAACGGGAACTGCTGCCGCTGCCGCAGCAGGCGATCGTATTTCTATAGAAATCATTCAGGATAGTGGCCGGATGATTGGAGAAGCTTTGGCTGGTCTGGTCAACTTCTACAACCCCAGATTGATTCTGATTGGCGGCGGGGTAAGTAAGATAGGATTCCAGTTTCTATCTTCAATTCGACAAGCGGTTCTAAATCGTTCAACGTCACTTTCCACTCGAGATTTACACATTGGTTATTCATAACTGGGTGCCGATGCCGATACCACCGGGGCAATGTGGTTAGCCCTGGAGCATAGTTATCAAGTATTAAGCCGGTTTGTAACCGGCGTCGGGGGTTACTCGCCATATTATGGCGCACCCCCTCGGAGCATTAAATTTGGATCCACTGATACTATCTATTCAAAAGGAGAAAATATTATGGCACGACCAGTCACTCTGTTTACCGGCCAATTGGCCGACCTCCCCTTGGAAGAACTGGCTAAAAAAGTTAGGGGATGGGGCTATGATGGTCTTGAATTGGCTTGCTGGGGCGATCACTTTGAGGTAGACAAAGCCCTGGAAAGCGACAGTTATTTCAGAGAAAAACGAGACCTGCTGGAAAAATATAATCTTAAATGCTGGGCCATCAGTACTCACCTGGTAGGGCAATGTGTGGCCGATCATCCTATTGATGAACGGCATGAAAGTATCCTGCCCTCTCGCCTGTGGGGCGACGGTGATCCGGAAGGGGTACGCCAACGCTGTGCCGAGGAAGTTAAAAACACAGCCCGGGCCGCTGCTGAATTTGGAGTAAAGATAGTTAATGGCTTCACCGGTTCTAAAATCTGGCATACCCTGGCTATGTTCCCGCCCGTACCGCCGGAGATGATTGAAGACGGCTATAAGGACTTTGCCGACCGTTGGAATCCCATTCTGGATGTGTTTGATGAAGTGGGGGTTAAATTTGGTCTTGAAGTGCATCCGTCTGAAATCGCCTATGATTTCTGGACCACACAGCGCACGCTGGAAGCCATCAACCACCGGGAAGCTTTCGGCATCAACTTTGATCCCAGCCATCTATACTGGCAAATGGTCGATCCGGTTGAGTTTGTCTACGAGTTTGCCGATCGTATTTACCATATGCATGTTAAAGAGTCAATCCGTCTTTTGAACGGCCGTAACAGCATCCTCTCATCGCACCTCTTCTTTGGTGATCATCGACGTGGTTGGGATTTTGTTTCACCAGGGCGAGGCGGT
>JAAEOP010000750.1 GCA_024223125.1 Chloroflexota bacterium | reverse complement strand
TTGTTGGAAGACGACCTGCCCGCTGGAACGACGGGGTTGGACGAAGAAGCCATCAAAAGCTACTCTGCAGAACTTTACCGGTTGGATGGTGAGATCAGCTTTGAGCGGGCACAGGTTATGGGAAGCATGCTCAGTTCGATGGACGACACCCAACGGGCATATATGGACAGTTTGGTTGGACTGGGGATGCTTGAATGGCCTGATGTGGAGGAGCCTTCAGATTTGCGAAACCTTGACCGGGATGTAAAGGTTGCGGTAATGACTTATGCTGGCGACATGTTCAGTTGGTATCTTGGTTCGGTCGAAGCAGATGTCTATTTTGCCCCAGAGCGACAGGCGGCCTACTTTGGCTCTTTCTATCTGAAAGATGCCCCCGCAATGGGCAATCCTGATTACACGATTTCCTCAAGTATGACGGGGGATATGGGGGATGCAATGTTACAAACCCTGACCTCTGATCAGGCAGAATTGATAACTGGGTTGGTGGAAACGCAACGGCCGTATCTCCTAAACATTGTAGATGCACGTGAGCAGGTCTCCATTGAACTACGCAAGTTCATGGCAGGCGAATCTGCCGACAATGCTACCGTGTTGAGCCTGATGGAACAATACGGTGAATTGGACGGAGCCATTGTCTACAACTATATCGTAAACTTTGTCCAGGTAAACCAAACCTTGACCAGCGAGCAAAAGGCGCAGCTTATGGGGTTCCGTGAAGAGATGTTAGGGGATATGATGTATCCGTCTGGCGCTTATTTGTACTCTCAGCCAATCTCAATGCCAGAGGTTGTGAATACGGATTTCCTGTTCAAATAAGATCAAGACACAAATGGTACGGAGCACACGGGTTTCAACAAATTTACCCGTGTGTCTCCCTGCTGCGGATTGCTGTCATCTTCATCAGGTGACAGCCAACACACAGCCGTTTCCTTAATGCCCGATGTATGGGTAGCCAAATGACGGGGCGTGATCACTTCATCATTCGTAACCATTCAGGTGCCCGGCACTTCATTACCAAGTCTACTGGAGTAGCGCACTCGTTTATAAGTGCCGGGCACCTTGGGGAGTGATCATTCAGGTGCAGATTATCGACTGGGAAAGAGAGATAATCATTGATGTTAGCATCCAGCGATAAATGCCCTTGCTCCCACGCTTTCATGACCCCCACGCCAGTAAATAATTTACTGACTGACGCAATTAAAAAGGGTGTGTCCGGCGTAACAGGTTGTTGGGTTTGTATATTGGCGAAGCCATACCCTTCAGACCAGACAACTTCACCCTGGGCGACAATGGCGACGGCCATACCGGGAATATTTTCTTCCGCGACCAATTCTGTAAACATCGCGTCCAGTTCAGCCATCGTCGAGAAAGCCT
>JAAEOP010000749.1 GCA_024223125.1 Chloroflexota bacterium | reverse complement strand
GTAGATGGCTAGATCGTGTAATTTTGTTAGCAATTGTACTGCCTTGTCATAGGGTTTGGCCTGACCTTCCTGGATGAGTTGATCAACGGCCGTCCACGTCTCCTCTGCTTTAGGGGCCAACGCTTCCATCTGCCGCTTACGTTTGGCGGCCGCCGCTGCCTTTTGTCGCGCCACTTTTTGCCGCTGTGCTTCCGAGGCCATTTGTCGTAATTCGTAGACTATTCGTGGGATGGATGCGGCCGTGTCCAGACTGGTTGGTAACTTCTCTCGCAAAAAACGCTGAAACTTGACACCCAGGCGATGTTCATCATTGGCCAACCGGAGCAGCCACGCTTGTTGTTCAGCGGCCGATAAACCAGCGGCCGCTTTTTGGATGTCAGGCAATGCAGTTTGCTGTAAAGGCTGGCTGGCTTCCGCCGCGGCCGTAATCAGATCATCATCCACGCTGAACGTATTCACAAACGCTTGTAATGAGGTAGACAACTTCCCCAATCCGGCCGGAACTGGCGGTTCAAGCGTATCTTCTGGCACTTCATATTCATCTTCTGAGGCCATCAACCAGGCTAGGTACAAGGCGCGGAAATCCTGGCCTAAAATTGCTTCGCGCAAAGGCAGCAACTTGGCTAATGTACCCTCTCCTTCTATCCAATAATCAAAGCCACCCTCTTCGTGTCGTTCAAAATTGATGATTACATGTTCGCCGACCACATCGCAGGAAAGGTACATGTCAACGCAATACGGCCGTATCCGTTCCACATCAATCAACCCTTTCGGAAAGCGAAACGCCAACTGTACGCTGCCCCAATTGGCAATGTAAAACAGGGCATCGTAATATTTTGCTAGCACATCTAGGGGACGGCCGCGAAAGTCACTATAGTTGTAGACAAAAACAGCCTGTGTCGGATGGGGGTCTACCCGGCTGGATAGTCGGGCAACAGCGTTTTGTTCTTGTGGGGTTAACGGCCGTTCCACCGCCTGGAATTCATAATATTGATACTCAGACATAGCTAAATCACCTTTTCATTTTCTGAGGATGTGTATGTTTAATGATACCATTTCCAAACATGGATGGGTAATGAATTTGTTGGGGGTGGGAAGCGGCCGTTTTCTAGTCTACGTATTTTCCCATATCCGTGTCAGACAAATTTGCTCTGTTTGCAAAGAATTTTGGCAAGCAAATATGGTTCTCCAACTGTTTTGGTTCAGTGTCAAATGGACACGGGCCATAAAAAATAAGTCGCTATTGAAAGCTCTCAGCCTCCTGCCAAAACAGCTTGCATTGTTGACGTGCTTGTGCCAGTTTTTGTTGACGTTGAGTAAAAATCTCAGTCTCACGCTGATATAGTTTGTCCGCAGGTGTGATGTATCCAATCACAGAATGGAGCGCGACAAGCGATAATCTTGTTGCTGAACTTGGTTGAGGAGGTCAAGCAAGAAAACGACCAGTTGCGAGAAACAGTACAACAGTTGCGAGATGAAATAAACAGATTGAAGGGAGAGCAAGGGAAACCAAACATCAAGCCGGGCAAGAAAAAGGGAAAAGGAGACGACCATTCCTCAGAAAAAGAACGGCGGAAACGAAAGAAGTGGTAAAAAGGAAGTAAGCTGGATAAGGTCAAGGTGTTATAGTTCGGATGGCTGGCCGAAGATCAAGCCCTCTGCTGGATTCATGATGGACGACATTACAAGATTGACTCCTCATGTAGAGTATCATCAGCAGTTGCTAGTGGATTTCCGAGATGAGTATTGGGTCTACTACGCCGAACTGGAACAATATCGAGCCAACCCCAACGAAACTGATGCCCTGCAGTTGCGTCAGGAATTCGATACTCTTTTCAGTACAGTTACCGGCTATGATGAGTTGGACAAACGGATTGCCAAAACCAAAGTCAAGAAAGAACAGTTATTATGTAACCATATAGCGAAGCTTCGCCTCAAACCGACGAGTTGAAGGATTCACCATTGAGGGTAGTATTACCATGAGGTGACTGACATGCCAACTATAGAAGAAATACTACCGGAAAAAATCTGCTTAGATATCGAATGTGTCGACCGCGTGTACCTGAATGGGTACGTCAAAAACCTGCAAATGCCCGGCGGTTTGGTCAACTTCATTCGGGAACAGTTTAATTGGCCCATCCCTTCGCCAAAAGCCATGTCCCAGATGACGGGTAACTTCAAGAAGGCAGTAGAAGCGTTTGCCCAAGAAATGGGACGGGATATTTATACCTTCAGCAAGGGCGAGGAAAAAGATGAAGTCGCCCGACAACATGCCGAGCTGTTTGGTGTAACCGACGGTGTGGTTTTGATAGGCAAAGCGCAGGAAAAGAGCAAAGTGTTCGGTAGCCGACGGAAAGATAGGGGGAGCAAGATATGGTTTGATTATTTTCGGCGTAATGTCAATGTCACTCATTTCTATTTCTACATCATGGACAAAGATTTTGGACTATTCTTCATCAAGGTCTGTACTTATTTGCCCTTTGAAGTAAAGGTCTGTTTCAATGGACATGAATGGGCAAAACAGCAATTGCGTCAAGAAGGCATTCGATTCGAACCATTGAATAACGGATTTGCCAGTTGTGAAGAAGCTGAGCATTTACAAATCATTTGTCACCAATTGAACGCGGACAAAATTCAAACACTATTCGACCATTGGGTTGAACAATTACCCTGGCCTCTAACTGCTGAACAACGAGAGGCAGGGTATCCACACCTATTGAGCATATGGCAGATGGAAGTCAGCCGTACACAAGTGTTCCCTGACCCGGAACAGGGACGAGCGCTGGTGGAATGTCTTATTCGAGACAATCTGGACTTGGGCCGACCTGACCGGGTAAGTTTGCTTTTTGACCGTCGGGTGACCAAACGAACTCCCAGCGAGTTCCACACACGGGTTCTTCGTGAAGGCGTCTTGCCTAGCATTCGCATTCGCTATAAGCACAGCGTCCTCAAACAGTATCTTAAAGATGGTCGCGCCCTCCGTACTGAAATGATGTTCAATAATCCCTATGACT
>JAAEOP010000748.1 GCA_024223125.1 Chloroflexota bacterium | reverse complement strand
GCAGAGCAAGCCGGAGCCATCGTTGAACAGGTTGGGGCTATTGAAGGATTGACCCCCGATGATGAAGCAACCGAGACCATGATTGAAGGGGTTCAATCCCTTGATTTAACGCCCAACCAACAGGCCGAAACAATAATTGAAGCCGTCACACAGATGGAAAAACCGGATAGAGGCATTACTGAGAGCGACTATGCCCAACAACAACTGGATAAAATACTTGAGGTTATGAATGAGCTTCATTTGCCCCCTACCACACAAGCTGAAATGCTCATTCAGGCAGTTCAAGAGCTTGAGGGGCTATCTCCAGATGTCGAGGCAAGGACTATTAGAGCAATCATAGAAGATTTAATAACTCTAAATCTCACTGAATTGCCTGCATTGGCTCAAACCCACATCCTGTTTGAAACTTTGGGTACCCTTACCTTATCTGATGAGACGAAAGCCCAAGTTGAACTGTTGCTGATTATGCAAGCTCGGCAGAAAGACAAGTGATATGGGAACTAAAAATGTTTGGAGGCATATAAAAGATAATTGGTTTATCTTATCAAGAGAAGATATTAAGGATTTTGTATTTTTTCTTGCATTTTTTTATATATCGGCTCTATTCCTTTTCTTAGGTATTGAACAAGACCAACAACTGCGAATGAAGCTGGTTCTAGACGGGGTAGATACTCAGGCTGTTGTATTAAGATGTGGATATGCGGCTGGACCTTTTAGGATAACTTATGAATTTGAAGTTGTTCAAAATGGGCAATCAATCACGTACAAAAACAGTGAATCGTCATCTCATTCATTTTGTTTTAGATATCCAAAAGGTAGCCAAGTAACAGTTACGTATTGGCCTCAAAATCCAAA
The DNA here is from genome assembly GCA_024223125.1 of Chloroflexota bacterium. The sequence goes on along the minus strand of JAAEOP010000748.1, from coordinate 2,003 downwards.
CCAAGTTGCAGTTCAGGGTAATAGTCGACGAAGGTCTGATATGCGCTGCTTGGTCATAACGTTAATCTACCCATGGGGGTTACTTATATTTAGGTTTATAAAAGCAAAACGGCAAAAATGGAAAGAATAATGTCTTTTATGATACAGAGATGGAAAAACCCAATGGGAATATAAGCCAAAATAAAATGATAGAGGTTGTTGACGACCTTCATTTGACCCCCGCCACTCGAGCCGAAATGCTCATTGAAGGGGTTCATGACCTCGATGGGCTGCCTCCGGCGGTCAAGGAGGAGACCATCATTGAGGTCATAGCGCATCTGGAAACGGGGCCGGAGTTCGCTGAGTTGCCTTCATTTGTCAGGACGCAAGCCATTATCGTGGCCCTCAACAGCCTTGACTTGCCCTCTGAGGCGAAAACCCGAGCCAAACTGTTGCTGACAATGGAGGCTTTGGGTGAAAGATAAGCAACATGGGTACTAAAAAAGTCTGGAAGGGTATAAAAGATAAATGGTTTACCTTGTCCAGAGAAGAGATTAATGATTTTATAGGGCTCCTCATAATTCTTTATATTGCTGCTCTACTACTTTTCTTATTTATTGGTCAAGATGGGCAACTTCGGGTAAATCTTGCCCTAGAAGGAGTGACTACGCAAGCGATTGTGTTAAGATGTGCACTTAACGCTAGAACTGTTAGTATAACTTACCAGTTTGAAGTTGCCCAAAATGGACAATCAACCACATACAAAAACGGCGAATCATCATCATCTGCGTTCTGTAGCAAACATCCAAGAGGTAGCCAGATAATAATTAGTTACTTGCCTCAAGATCCAAGTCAAGCTGTTGTTCAAGGTAATAGTCAGCGAGGTGCTAATCTAACTTGTCTTATTATAACATTAATCTACCCTTGGGGGTCACTTATATTAAAGTTGATAAAGGCTAAAAGGAAAGAACGGAAAGAATAATGCCTTTGCATGAACACCGCCCCCCCCCAATCCCAACGCCCGTAGAACAACAGCCTGAGCAGCCCAGTCCGGTGTCTCAAACACCTCCCAAAACCTGGTTGAACCAGCCGAGGCAATGGTTGAGCAAGTACAAACCCGGCCTGATTTAACGCCAGCAGAACAAGCGGGAGCCATTGTTGAGCAAGTGGCGGCCGAACAACAGCAAGCCCAGGCAACCATAGCCGCTGGCCAGGCTGCAAGCGCCACAAATGTGGCCGGGGTGATAGCCGATGTGGCCCCCACCACCGCCACTGCCGCCGCCGCAGGGGTGCAAAATATTAACGCAATAACGACAGACACCGAAATAACCGCCGATACTACCTTAACCCAAGCCGAAGAATCCGCCGACCAGATTCAAGAGGCTGGCGAGGCCGAAGCGGACGCAATCTTGGCCGCTGCCAGTAACAGCGATGACCCAGATGCCGCCGCCGCCGCCGAGGCCGAAGCCGAGGCTGCCAAAAAAGATGCCAAACAATCTGCCGAAGATACCAAAACCGCAGGTCAGAACACAGTCGGTGGGGTAATTGTCCCAACCGGAACAGCGGCGGCCGCAAACACCGCTGCACAGACAGCCGCCAATCAGCAAGATACCGCCGTGGCGGCCGATCAAGACCTGAGTGATATCAACAATACCCAGGTGGACGACACCGCCGCCGCAATGGCCGATGCCCAGGGGGCGGTGGCTGACATCGGGGCCGATGCCGCTGCCGACATGGCCGCCCTCAGTGCAGGCACGCTGGACGACCTGTCTGAAGAACCCGAAGATATTGATAGTGCAGACTCAGCCGCTACAACCACCGCTCAGACCCAGGCTGCCGGCCAAAGCGCCGCCGATTCTCAGCCATTGGTATCCTCTGACCCACTCGATACATCTCTGCTTGACCCGCAGGCCCCCAGCCAGATAAATAGCACCCTGCCAGATGAAGCTGTGGTTGCCGCCGAAACCCAAAAGGCATTGGACGCAACCCAGGAAATGTTAGACAATCAGACCAGAAATATCTCT
>JAAEOP010000747.1 GCA_024223125.1 Chloroflexota bacterium | reverse complement strand
GCAATTTGCCATGCAAGCTGATAAACGTCGTCGGAAATTGTAAGGGTTAACTCTTTGGACATGGGTTAATTATACCATAAGAGATGTTTAGCAGTGAACGGCCGTAAAACCATATCAAATTAGGGAAGGAACGAATGGTTGTACGGCCGTATCCCTCATCACCTCATCGCTTTGGCAGAGACACGGCCGTAAGACAACACCAGATTTAAGTCAGGAACAGATTAGGATGGACGGCCGTTTTGCTTTGTGTGTGTGGGGGACACGGCCGTGAACGCAAAAACTGTCACCTTGAATTACCAGAACCTCGTCATGGTGAACCAGACGACCCAGACCGGCGGCCAAGAACGGGTTGCCAAACAGCCCCGGTCGCAATCTGGGGCCAGAGACACCGTTCAATGTACCCTCTATTATGGACTAATGGTGGTTTGCTGTATTCGCCCCCATTCCGTTAAGGGGATATGATCGTCATTTTTGAAAAGATTTGAACTTGTTTTTCAAAGCAGCCCGGTATAATAACCAGGCTGCTTTGTTGATATGTCTGCAACACTTGACAGGTATTGTTCAATCAATACAATCACCCTAAAAAATTCAGGGAATATTGTATGAATTGTGAACCGGGAACCGCAGGAACCGAATCCCACAGACCCCAGAAGCGGCATGTATAAGGCTAAAGCGTTGGGTCAGCAGGATTTTGAAGAATATTTCAAGTATGTAAATGAATCTTATTTTCCCCAAATCCAAAACGAGGAGTTATTACTAAATAAACCAGAATAATCATGAATAGAACAACTAACTTTTACGCCGGCCCATCTGTGCTGCCGGTAGATGTATTTGAACAAATTCAAGCAGAGATGGTGGATTACCAGGGAAGCGGTCTCTCCTTGATGGAAACCAGCCATCGCACCCAGATTTATGACGACGTGCATAATGGCGCCGTAGATTTAATCCGCGAGCTTTTCGGCGTACCCGACAATTACAAGATTCTCTTTTTGGGCGGCGGGGCGACGATGCAGTTTGGTATGATTCCGATGAACTTTTTGAGCGCGGATCAATCCTGCGATTTTACATTGACAGGAACGTGGTCGAACAAGGCATATGCCGACGCGCAAAAGTTTGGTCGGGTGAATGTTATTTTTGACGGCCGTAACAACAATTATACCGCTCTGACCGACGGCCGTTCCCTCCAGATTGACCCCAAAGCCGCCTATTTGCACATGACCTCCAACGAAACCATCAACGGAACCCAATGGCAAGATTGGCCGGATACAGGAGACGTACCCATCATCTGTGATATGTCCAGCGACATTTTGAGCCGCCCTGTGCCTATTGAAAAATTTGGTCTCATTTACGCCGGAGCGCAGAAAAACCTTGGCCCATCCGGGGCCACACTGGTCATTATTCGGGATGACATGGTAGAACGCTGTCCCGATTCTGGGCCCGTTTATTTGAATTACAAAACCCACGCCCAGAAAAACTCCCTTTACAACACGCCGCCCGTCTTCCCCATCTACGCCATGAAATTAGTTCTGGAACGGATGAAAAAGAATGGCGGACTACCGGCAATGGTAGAACACAACCGGAAAAAGGCGGCCCTGCTTTACACAACCTTTGACAAAAGCGGCGGTTTTTATCGCTGCCCGGTCAATCCTAAATATCGCTCAGAAATGAATGTGGTGTTCCGTTTGCCCAGCGAAGAATTGGAAGCAACCTTTGTGGCCGAAGCGACCGCACAAAAAATGGTTGGTCTCAAAGGACATCGCAGCGTAGGCGGCTGCCGCGCTTCCATTTACAACTCCATGACAGTTGCCGGCGTGAAAAATCTGACCGATTTTATGGCGGATTTTTTGCGTAGATATGGGTAAAAAAAGGAGATTAGGAGATTGAGAGATTACCCAATCTCCAATCTCTCAATCTCCAAAAAGAAACACCTGCCAGATACAAACAATCCCGGCCGCCAACTGGTCGCTGAATTTTTAGGCTCATTATGGCATGGTTGGGCGCTCGACAAAGATGACATTGAACCGTGCCCTGGTGTTTTAGCAACCGCAGTCACAGAGCGACAACTTTCCGTTAGGATTCCGAGGTAGTAATCATCATGACAAATCAAACCGAACCATTTAACGCGGCCGCTTATGGCGGCGAAGGCTGGTCTCCCCGTATCACCCATTTACAAAAAGAATTGGGAAATGTGTGGGGAGCTTGCGGCATTGCGAATGAATGGTCGCGCCTGAAAGCAGTTCTCCTGCACCGTCCTGGTCTGGAATTGAGAGCTTCGGCCGATCCTAACGCCATACAAATGTTGGAAACCGTCAATCTGGAACGCGCTCAAGCTCAACATGACGCCATCGCCCAGGCATACCAGAACGCTGACGTGACAGTGCATTATGTGGAACCGGCCGACCAACCATCCCCCAACCAAATGTTTGTTGCCGATTTGATGTTTATGACCCCGGAAGGCACGATTTTGGCCCGCCCTGCTTCCACCGTCCGCGCCGGGGAAGAACGACAGATTGCCCGTCGTTTGGCCGACCTGGGACTTCCTATTCTGCGTTCTGTTCGCGGCCGAGGTACATTTGAAGGCGCCGACGCCATGTGGCTTAATCCTGAAACTGTCATATTAGGGTGCGGCTTGCGTACCAACGACGAAGGCGCAGCGCAAGTGACCGGCACGCTAAATGAAATGGGCGTTGAAGTTATTCAGGTAGACTTGCCTTTTGGCACAATGCACCTGATGGGAATGTTACGCTTCGCCGACCATAACCTGGCGCTTGCCTGGCCCAAGCGACTGGCACATCGCGGTGTGGATGCGTTAAAGGAACATGGCTTTCAGGTCGCCTTTATTCCAGATGAAATAGAAGCAGCGCAGGGAAAAGCGTTTAACTTTGTCACCCTCGGCTCGCGTGAAATTTTAATGGCGGCCGATAACTCGGTAACGCAGGCATTTTATGAAAGCCTGGGCATCACCTGCCATACCGTTGCTGTGGATGAATTGGGGAAAGCGGCCGGCGCCATTGGCTGCCTGACCGGAATTTTACAGAGAGAGAAGGATAATCAGACTGGTTAACCCATCAAACTACTGGTTCAGCTGTTCTTGGTTGAACTTTATTGATAATCTCCTCACGAGTGGCAAGCGTCTTTACATCATACATGGCTTGCAAGGAGAGCCACGAAACCGCATCCCCGCCAAAATAGCGGGCTACCCGTTCGGCCGTATCGGCCGTGACTGAACGCCGTTCTTTCACGATTTCATGGATGCGCGTAGCCGGAACGCCCAAAGCGATGGCCAGAGCATTGACGCTCATGCCCAAAGGAACAAGATAATCCTCTCGTAAAATTTCTCCCGAATGAACAGGGGGCATACAATTCACTGGTTTACTCATTTTTGAACCTCAATGATAATCTACTATTTCAACATCTTTCGGCCCATTCTCAGACCAAACAAAACAAATTCGATATTGGTCATTGATACGGATACTGTATTGACCACGACGATTGCCTTTCAATGCCTCAAACCTGTTGCCAGGAGGGGAACGGAGAAAGCCTAATGTTTGAGCCGCATCTAGTTGGGTCAGTTTACGAATGGCTACATTTTTGAAAGCTCGAAACTGACGCGGATTGCCACCTTCAAAGAGCTTCTGCTCTTTCGGGCTGGGGATTGCCAATTACCATTTTTCAATTCTTTCGCGGAAATTCTCTCCCGTTTGCAGGCGGGCAACATTACCTGATTCACCCAGATGAAAGATTGCCAGTTCACCGGGACCCGAACCGCCAAATTTTGTTTCCATGCGGAAGGTATGCTCGCTTATGGGGATGAGCCGGGTTAAAAAGGGCATGGGATCAGGTAAGGAAGGATCAATGGCGATGAGTTGTTGTTTGTGCAGCATAATTTGTGTGTCGCTCCAGACGTTCCGGTACAGGCCCAAATATTGCTGCCAGGCGGGGTCGGCTACAACTGTAACCTCCTCCCACTTTACCGCTTCTAAAACGGCCGCTACAATCCATTCAAATGCTTTCTCCAAATAGAACAGCGGATTGCCGTCGTCGGCGTTTGTCAGCACAATCACTCCCACCTTTTCTGAGGGTAAAAGTTGAATCAGAGTACGATAGCCCAACAGTGCACCACCATGTCCAATGTAGGTTTTGTCCCCGCGTCGGTTAATGCTAAAACCTAAACCCCATCCCTCCTGCCAACCAACATTGAGCCAATGAATACGCTGCATTTCCCGCAAGGTGCTGCCCTGCAAAATCTGATCGCCG
>JAAEOP010000746.1 GCA_024223125.1 Chloroflexota bacterium | reverse complement strand
GCGCGGACTTCATTCGCGACGACATCCAACTCATTGACAGTGCGGGCCGCGAGTGTCAGTCGCGCGCCTTTTTGTGCAAAGCCCAGGGCGATAGCCCGGCCAATACCGCGCCCTGCGCCGGTAATGATGGCAATTTTGTTTTGCAAGGGCATGTTTTCCTCAGTCGCAGAAAAGCCGCCTCAGTGATGAGACGGCTTATGTAGTTCTAGAAAAATTGAACCCAGCCCGTTTGGTTTCAGATTTCACGGGCGGGGTGGCAAATATTTTTTGAAAAGTCCCCGGATTATCAGTACACCACAATCAGGTTGTTGGTTTCTGGAAAACAGGGCATAAATCACGGTTGAAGATGAGACGCATACCGGTCCCCAGAAATCCATGGTTACTGATTATTCTACACTTTCATCGTCTTCATCGTCATCGCTGCGCAGGCCTTCGCGGAAGGCGCGGATGCCGCTGCCCAGTTCTCCCGCGATTTTACCAATGCGGCCAACGCCAAAGAGGACAATGACAATCAAAAGAATGATGATTAATTCGGTAGGGCCTAGTCTCATGTTTAGCTCCAGATTGTTGTATTCTTCCCATCTTTTGGGACAGGGACAACAAAAGTCTCTCCGTTTTTTGAGAGGATATAGATTTTAGATAAAAAGGATTTTGCGCTTCTATTTTACCGCATTGTTGGAAAACCCGCACATGGTGTCTTATTTATTGCTTAAAAACAAAGGAGCGATAGGGTGAGGGGGGCACCCTATCGCTCACAAAAATAATACACGATTTTTGCGGGTGTGTCAAGGAATTGTTTGAAATTGCTAGGACTTATTTAGAATTGCTCAAATTTAGCTTGGGAGGGGGCGGAGATTATAGCGCCGTGTCCCGCGTTAGCTCGGCGGGCAGATGCGGGAGATCAATGGCCGGGTCATCGCAGAAGAGGATAGCGCGCTCAATGACGTTGCGTAGTTCGCGAATATTTCCGGGCCAATCGTGTGCCATCAAGGCCTCCATTGCCGGGGGAGTCACATCAATGATGTTTAGCCCCATTTGCTGATTGTTTTGCCGCATAAACAGCCCGACCAGTTCGGGAATGTCTTCCCTCCGTTCGCGGAGGGGAGGAATATCGAGATCAACAACTTTGAGACGGTAATACAAATCTTCGCGGAAATCATTGTTGCGTACCATCGTTTTTAGATTGCGGTTTGAAGCAGCCAGTACCTGCACATCCACTTTGATCAGGTTTGTGCCCCCCACCCGGCGGAAGGCCCGTTCCTCCAGCGCGCGAAGCAGTTTTGCTTGCATATCCAGCGGCATTGATGAGATTTCGTCTAAAAAAAGGATGCCGTCATCGGCAACTTCCATCAAGCCGTGCTTGCGCTTGTCTGCCCCGGTAAATGCGCCTGCTTCGTAGCCAAACAACTCAGATTCTAATACCGTGCTTTGAATGGCCGCACAGTTGATTGCAATATAAGGTTTGTTCGCACGCGGCCCGGCCTTGTGGACCG
>JAAEOP010000745.1 GCA_024223125.1 Chloroflexota bacterium | reverse complement strand
TTGAGGCCGGTTTCAAGGATGACGATGTCAGGTTCAAGAGTCAAGGCCCGGCTGATCCTCGATAACGCTCCGCCGCTGGTTTCACCGTTGATACCGGCGTTGATGACCCGGCAAGCGTAACCCGCAGCGATCAGTTTTTGCTCAAGCAAAGTGGGATAGGCTTGCCGGGTCGCAACCATAAAACCGGCGGTCAAGCTGTTGCCCAGGGCGAGGATGGTCAAGTTGCTCATACTGTCTCCAGGATTATGCCCGCCAATTTTCCATCGCCCGTCGCAGGGCAGGGTCGGGATAATCTTTGACGACCTTGAGGAATTCGGTGTCCAGCCCTCGCAGCTCAAATAGAGTCTGCTCCCGCTGTTCGGCGTCGATAAGTTGGCGTGACTCTAAAAAACGCAGCCAGGCCGGGATTAGTTCCAGAGTGGTGGTGGCTTTGTAATACTGGGGGTTGATGAAATGTAACATATCGGCCAAAAAGTGGTCGAAGGTGTTGCGGTCGGGGCAAAGGGGATGTTGTGGCCGGCGGGGAACTGGCTTGCGCTTGCGGCTGCCTTTGGGTTTTATCAGTGGTTCATGCGGCTCCAGTTCACCATCGTGTCGATTGAGAATGTACTGATAGATTTGGTCCTGGGCCAATTCGCCTTTGGCATAGGGCTCATACTCCTGATGATACAAATACCCTAAGAATTCAACCGTTAGTTGGTACAGATTCCGGCGAGCTTCATCTACAATTTCCTCTTCATCCTCATCATCCCAGCCGAAGGATGAGTTAAATTCGGGCGGCTCGAATTCAAAATCAGCCATTGTCCAGGTCGACTGACGTTGATTAGCCAATCCGGCCACATAGTCAGAGAATAGGTCAAGATTCAATTCCATATAAGGGGCGATTTGTTCCAAGAGGGTTGGGTCGTTGCTGTCGGGCGTTGGAGTCTGGCTGAGATAGTTGAAGACGATATAATCTGTGGCCTGGTTGGCAAACTCATCGATGCCCAAAATCCTGGTTGAATCTTTCACCTGGGGCCAGGCGATGACGGTGGACGAGATAAGCGCAGCCAATTGGTTGTGGTAGGCCAACTGGTCCATCAGGTTAAAAAACTCATCGATGTTCTTTTCAGCGGTTTGGGCCATTTCATTGGCCATAGCCGCAATATCGTCAAACCGACCGTCTGCGATGGCGTTGGCGATGCGCTGACCCAGGATATATCCGGCTTCGGCGGCGTAAACATCGGGCAATCGCTCACGCAGGGCCTCGGCCAGAGCTTCAAAGCGGTCTCGTTCGCCGCGCTCGACACTCTCGTAATAGACGGTGTTGAGAAATTCAAAGGCCATCTCGCCATCCATTAGCTCTGCGTTTTCTGCTAATGTTTGATAGAAGAGGGCTATTTGCCCTTCATAATTTGCGGCTTGCAGCTTATCCCAGAGGGCATCGGTTGCCTCTCTCTGGGGGTCGGGTGGCTCAAGGGGGCGTTCAGGCGGCACAAGCGGCGCTTGAGACACAAGCGGCGCTTGCGGTGCAAGCGTAGACAGTTGGCTGGACCGGGTCGCTTCCTGCTTGGCCTGGGCTACTTCTTTATCCTTTTTCAGACAGCACTTTTTGTACTTTTTACCGCTGCCGCAGGGGCAAGGAGCGTTACGATTAATTTTTGTCATGGTGATTCCTTATTTAGTCCGGGAATTCGTAAACCCTCATCCCCCTATCTGTAACCTCAACTTTGCAGAGTAGATAGATGGTTATCAATTTCTTTCTTGTATTGACTTCATTATCAACATTGAATTGTTTGATTGGCATTTGCTCTATTCCGCTACGACCTGGAAGTTCGTCATGCTGAGATAGCCCTGGCCTCGCAGATGTTCGGCAACGGCTTGCTCAGAGCCGGACATCTGCTTTTTGGAAAAGGCTGCGGCCAAGTCTTTTTCTGCCTGCAGAACAGCCCGCTTTTCTTTAGGATAGCTCTGATCGGATCTGACCAGGACAAAGTGGTAGTCCCATTGATTGGGGGCCGTTTGCTTCAAACAGGCAATGGATGGCACAAATCGTCCTCCGCCCCCGTAACTACCCGGTTCAAACCGAAATTGTGGAGAAAGTCGCCCCCCTCCTCCAGGTGGAGCATTGTCTCTTCGCTTTCTTCTTTTTACCTGTTTTCTCGGGCGTCGTGCCATCGGGGATCTCCTTGTTGCTATTGCCCTGGCCCATTTTCACGGGGAGTATACTTTCACCGGAGCGAAAATACAAAAAGATTTTTGTAAGACTGCAAAGATAATGGCAGTGGAAGCCCCGAAAACGGCCCTTAACGGCAAATATAATGGCAGTGGGCCGCAAATATGCTGGCAGTGACCTACCTTAGCGACAAATATAGTGGCAGTGATCTAGAATCACGCTTTTTGGGGTTCACAGATGTTGGCAGTGACCTATTTTTTCACATCAGTCTCTGAAAAGCTGACCACCGTCTAGGCCGTTATTTTTCGGGTTTTGTCTTCGGAACAGTCTGTAGGTAGGCTACTGCCATTATCTCATTTAGGCTGCTGCCAACATCTTTCTCGCTACTGCCATTATCTTTGCCTCTACTGCCAATATCTTTCCCATCCTACAATTTTTTTGTAGGAATTCAAAGATAATGGCAATGGAACCTCCAAAAATGGGACTTATCATCAAAGTTATTGGCAATGGCCCCCATACATAGTGGCAATGGCCTACCTTAGCGCCAAAGTTATTGGCAATGGTCTAAAAACCACCGATTCGGCAGTACAAAGATGTTGGCAATGGCCTACATCTCCACTACCTTCTCTGAGATGTGACTCTTCATCAACTA
>JAAEOP010000744.1 GCA_024223125.1 Chloroflexota bacterium | reverse complement strand
GCAGTTATTGGACGACATTCAACGGCAGATGGTTTATTACGATGACGATATGCAGCGCAACTTCCAGGCCCGCATGAGTGAAATTGACAATGTATTGCTGGCAATGGAAAAGCGAGGCGATGCCTTTTTTGATGAGTATATTCGTTTCGGCCGTATTCCCGATCTCATCCGCACCAAAAAAATCGAAGCCGCTTTTGAAGATGAAGTTATCGCCGACACGCCTCAACAAATTGAACGGCATGTCAATGAGATGGTAGATTGGATGGTGGAGCAAGATTTACGGCAGTGGACGGCCGTAGCCGAACATATGGCCCAACGCAAAGAAGAGTACGACAACCGCGTCGTCGGTCAAAGCGGCCCCAAAGAAGGATCGCTGGCTTATGATCGTGCCCGGCTCATAGATTCCATCGGCAGCGCTACCGAACGGGCGGTGAAAACCTACGACCGCGAACGGGAAGCCGAACAAATCGCCGAAGCCGCCCGCAATGCTGTGGTCAGTACCGGGTTGGCCGGCGTGGGCGTGGGACTTGGCGTCGCTATTGCTGCCGCCGCCCATCTGGTGTGGATTGATGTAACCGGGATTTTGGCAAGTGTGACGGCCGCTGCTCTGGGACTGTTCATTTTGCCTTCCCGCCGCCGCAAAGCCAAAAAAGAACTGGAAGAAAAGCTAGACGATATGCGCCGCCGTCTGGTCGCCAACCTGACTGATCAATTCAACCGCGAAATGCGCCGCGGCGCGCAGCGCATTGAAGACACCATTGCCCCCTTCGCCCGCTTTGTCCGCGCCGAAGATGAAAAACTATCCAGCCAACAAGAAACGCTGGTCGAACTGGAAGCCCACATCATCGGTTTGCAAGCCCAACTCAAACTCAAATCTATTGCGGCCGAAACGGAATGACAATCACGATAAAACCTTTGTAATAGCAGATACGGAAGATGCGCTTGAAGTGGAGCGACAGGCCAGATTGGCGGCCGAAGTTGAAATTGAGCGGCTTAAAGCATTGCTGAATAAGTAAAACAAACACTGTTTAGGCTCGCTGATAACGATGGTAAGCCACAAACCCCAAAACAAGCATAACTAAAAACAGGATTAGTTCATCAATAAAACCAGGTATCAAATCCTGACCAAACCAGGCATAGATACCGGTAATAACGACGGCCAGCAGCACATACGGAGGCGCGACCTTCTTCACGATGAGGACAACGGTAAAGAAAATTCCGGCCGCTAAAATGGCAATGTCATCCAAAGGCAGCGGAATAAAGTCTGGGGCAATGGTGTAAACCAGACCGCCTAACGCCGGTAAAAAGGTAAAGAGCCAGGAGAGATTGTCTATTGTCAGGGCAATGATCACGGCCGTAATCATCAACAATATAAAAATCCCCCCCGCCAGATACAGCCCCACTTCTGTATCCCATTGGCTGACTCCAAAGATAAACCCTACCACCGGCAAAACAAACGCCAGCAGCATAAAAGAGCAAGAAAGCCACCCTTTTGTCTGGTCTTTTTTCAGATTGGGGTCGGAACTATTTGTTATCGTATTCATCATTGTGAAGATAAAAAGGCATACTGCCGTTTACGGCGACGACGGCGGCGAATGAATTTCACCATAAAGAAGACGCCAATCACAAACAAAACGGCCGCAATAACAGGCACAAAAATAGCTAACAAAGTCATAATCACGGCCGCAAAATCCTCCAAAAGACTCACAGCCCAATTACCCGTCCCCGCCGTTGAGGCAGTCACAACCGGCCGCGCTGTCGTCTTAACTGCATGGACGCCGCCCGCCACCAACAGTCCGGCTACCAAAGCTACCGCCGGATGCAAATCGGTGATGATGTGGGCATTGGCCGCAAACAGGATGGCTCCTGCCGCCGGCCGCACAAAGGTTTGAATACCGTCATTGAGCGTATCTACTGCCGGAATTTTGTCCACCAGCATCTCAATAACCAATAGAACCGACAAAATGACAATTGCCCACCATTCTCCAATCATGTTGTACGGTTCAGACAGTTTGATGATGGGATCGCCCAACGGATAATGGGCCGCCACCGCCACTATAAGCAGTGGAATGTAAGCGTTCAGGCCGGAGGCCCCGGCCAATCCAAATGCGCTGATAATATTTAACATAGGCTCCTCTTTTTTCGTGTTCCGTATTCCGTGTTCCGTAATCCGTGTGCCGTATTCCGTGTTCCGTAAACCGATGACGGATTACGAAGTTAAACCCGGAAATCCGGTAATTGTGCCAAAGGCGTTTAGGCGCAGGAATGTGATGGCGCCTAATTGCACGATGGCTAAGATGAAACAAATTGTTAAGGGCACGGCCGTATCTCGCCAACTTATCGCCCGTCCATCCCGTCGCAGCAGGATAAGGAGCAGCACCGCATTGAGCGCCATCACCACCAGAAGCAGTCCGGCAATACTGGCTAAAGCCAGTACGTAGAGTAATGTGGGTTGGTTGCTGAGGATGAGCGCCACGGCCGTCCCCGCCAACAACATCATCCCCACCAACTCTCGGAAACTCTCCACCGAAGCCCGATATTGCACGTTGCGCCACAATGTTTGGGCCAACGCCGGAAACAGAATAAGGCCCATAGCCAACCCCGTGCCCATCCCCGTCGCCAGGCGCAGCCAATTGCGCGGCTCATACAGATGCGGAAAATCGGGGAAGAAATGGGTGTACGAATTAACCCCATCCACCCCCATTATGCCGATAAAGGTCAACAACGTTAGCAAAATGGGCAAACGGGGCAGCTCACCCCAACGGCCGCGTCCCGCCAACAGCAGCGTTACAAAGGACAAAAAAACGCCCAAGTACATACCAGTACAACGAACGCATAATGGCAGTTGACGGCCAAAAATTGAAAAGGTTCGTTCAGTGATGCGATGGCAAATGGCGGCTCCCATCCAATCGGCCCCATTCAAAGCATGATTATGAGCCAGATTAACGGTATCGGTAACGGCGTAAAAACCCATCACCAGCAGCACCCCCAAAGGAATGAGTAAGAGCAGCCAACGGTGTAAACGAGGGTCTTGCCAATCTAAATGGGCAAACGGCCGTTTACTCTTCTGCAGCATCTTCCGCTTCAGGCTCTTCCGGTTCTTCCTTAAAGAAGAAAAACCAGGCCGCGGCGCCTTCTATCGGATGACGCAACTCGTCTACCCGACCCAGATATTCATCCCGTCCCCTAGAAACGTGCCGGTAAACCTGGCCGTCCTTTTCCACATGGGCCACATAATCATCCGGGCCAACACGGTGGGCGTAAATACGGCGTTTATCGTCTACTCGACCCAAGTATTCATCCGGTCCAAACTTCTCAGCGCGGACTTCCCCTTTTTGGTAATCTACTTTGCCGATGTATTTATCGGGGCCGAACTGTTCGCTGTAGATACGGCCGTTGTCCGCATCCACCCGCCCCACATACTCATCTGGGGCATTGTTACGGTGCTTATAAATCTTTGCCATGTTAACACTCCTGCCGGGGAAAACCCGTCTATTGCCCAATGGGGGCGTGCTTCTCATTTCAACTTAACAATCCCAGCATACAGTTTTCAGTTATCAGTTTTCAGTGGACGCTTCTGATTACTGAACACTGCATACTGAAAACTACACACTACAATCCGTCCACAATCTCCAACCGGGCAAAGCTGGCTGCCAGCCGTTTGATACCGATGTCCGGGAAAGCCACACTTACTTCTTCATCATTGCCCGTCAGTTTACTTTCGATGACTGTGCCTTCGCCAAATTTGGCGTGGCGTACTTTTTGGCCTGATTTGTAGCGGGCTGTTTGTTCTTTTTCCGGTTCCTGATCTTCAAATTGATTGTTGAGGTATTTGGGTGTGGGCAGTTTCTTTTTGGGGCTGGGGTTGTGGGCGGCCGTTTGCCATGTTGTTTTAGGCGTAGGTTTGGAAGACGGCCGTTTTCCCTTCTTTTGCGACCAGCTTGACGAGGGTTCCCAACTGGACTGCGTTTTGCCCGACGACCATTCCCAACTGTTGGTTTTACTCTTTGTTTCCCGTCGCCGTTTTTTGACGCTCAACCCATCCACCAAGTGGTAAGGCAAATCCTGCAAAAAGCGGGAGGGCGTAGAAACATCCCAACCGCCATACCCCAAACGGCGGAAAGCGTGTGAAATGTACAGCCGGTCCATCGCCCGCGTAATGCCCACATAAAACAGCCGCCGCTCTTCTGCCAGCGATTCGCTATCTTCCAAAGAACGGCTGTGGGGCAAAATACCATCTTCCAACCCGGCTAAAAAGACAACCGGAAATTCCAATCCTTTAGCCGCATGAAGTGTTAACAGCGAAACCCGGTTCATTTCATCATCCAGATCATCTACATCGGATACCAACGCCACCTGCTCCAAAAAATCAGTCAGAGAGATATCACCATTGGCCACGGTGACATTTCGCAGTTCCATAACATTGGCCCAACGGTCATGAGCCTCATCCTCATCTTTGGAGCTAGATTCTAAATAGTCGCGGAAATTGGTTTGCTCCAAAATCAAATCCAACAATTCGCCCACCGTTGCCTCTTCGCGCACCATCCACCAGGCAAAAAGCATTTGACCAAAGTTGTTTAGGGCATTATAGGCACGGCCGTTAAACGGATGCTGACTATCAGGATTCGTAACCAGTTCTAAAACAGCTTCGGCCGGCTGACGGCCGATATGTCTGGCCCATTCATGCAGCTTCTGCAACGTTTTACCGCCAATCCCCCGCGTCGGCGTATTGATGATCCGGTTCAGGCTGATGGCGTCAGACAAATTGTGTACTACACGCAAATAAGCGATCACATCTTTAATTTCCCGACGGCGGTAAAAGTGGGTCGCTCCCACCAGCCGATAAGGAATATTAGAGCGGATAAACGCTTCTTCCAAAGCGCGAGATTGGGCATTGGTGCGGTACATGACCGCAAAATCGCCCGGCGAATAATTGTTCAGCAGCAAATCTTGCACGGAACCGATGATGCGGTCAGCTTCTTCCTGTTGATCATACGCTTCCCGCACAACCACATTTTCACCTCCCTCCCGTTCGGTGAACAACTCTTTATGGATACGGTTGGGGTTGCGCCGAATAACCTCCTTGGCCACATCCAAAATGACTTGAGTGGAGCGGTAATTTTGCTCTAACAGAATTTGTCGCGCATTGGGGAAATCTTCGCGGAAGCGGTTGATATTACGATAATCTGCGCCCCGCCAGGCATACACACTCTGGTCGGCATCACCCACCGCAAATATGTTGGGTGTCACGGCCGTCAACCGCCCCAACAACGCATATTGAGCCGTATTTGTATCCTGAAATTCGTCTACCAAAAGGTGTTGGAATCGTTCCTGATATTTGTGCAGCACATCCGGCCGTTGGTCGAACAGCTTCACCACATTCATCAACAAATCATCAAAATCCATGGCATTGTTGGCTTCCAGGATTTTTTGGTAACGGCCGTAAATCCGTTTCGTCACTTCGGCAATATAATTGGTGGCTATGTACAGTTCAGGGGTGATGAGTTCATTTTTGGCATTGCCGATCCCATTCCGCATTTTGTAGGGGGGGAACTTTTTATCATCCAGATTCAAATCTTTCATTGCCTGTTTGATGGCTTGAATCTGGTCATCGGTGTCGAAGATAACAAAACCCCGTTCGTACTCGTCCAGGTTTTCTATTTCCTGGCGCAAAATGCGGGCACAGGTGGCATGGAATGTACCCATCATCAAACCACGCGGCCGTCCCTCCAACAGTTGTTCAATACGATGAGCCATTTCGCGGGCAGCCTTATTGGTAAAGGTAACGGCCATAATCTGCCAGGGGGGGATGCGCAGTTCCCGGATGAGATACACAATGCGATGGGTGAGAACCCGGGTTTTACCACTACCCGGCCCGGCTAAAACGAGAATGGGGCCGGGATCGGCCGTTACGGCCGCATATTGTTGTTCGTTCAATCCATTGAGAATATCAAGCATGGCATATTGTAACGCGACGAGGCAGGTGCGTCATGTGCAAATGAGTATGCTATACTCAATTTCTTTGAGATTGGAGATTGAGAGATTATCCAATCTCCAACCTCTCAATCTCCCAACAGGAATAATTCAAACCATATGCGCTCATCCAAAACCTTTTACTTCCTATTTTTCGCGGCCGGCGCCGCCCTCATTCCTTTTTTGACACTGCATTATCAAGCGCTCGGATTAACCGGGCAGCAAATCGGTTTTCTGACTGGAATTGCCCCTCTGATTACCCTGGTGGCAGCCCCCGCCTGGGGTGCAGCAGCCGACGCCACACACAAACATCACTTGCTGCTACTGGTTGCCATTGGCGGCTTATGGTTGTCTATCTTTGCCTTGAGTCGGGCGACTACATTTACAGCCCTCATCCCCATCGTCTGCCTATACGCTATCTTCTTCGCCCCCATTGTGCCGCTGGTAGACAATTCGGTGATAACGAATTTGGGGGCGCGTAAAGGGGAATACGGCCGTATCCGTGTTTGGGGTTCGTATGGTTGGGGCATTGCAGCGGCCGTCATCGGCATCATCATTCAACAAAGCGGCTTGTCCTGGACCTTCACCGTTTACCTGCTGTTGACGATGGCTTTACTATTGGTGGGTATTCGGCTGCCGGTGCGTTCAATCTCCATGAGAGGAACAGTATGGCAGGGGATACGGGTGTTGTTGGGCAACGGCCGTTGGCTGCTTTTCCTTGCCGTCGCCCTGGTAGAAGGGATGAGTCTGGGTATCTTCCTCAACTACCTCTTTCTGCATCTAAGAGAGATGGGAGCCAGCGGCACGATTATGGGGTTGTCCCTGACCATTGCCACTGCCAGCGAAATCCCTATTTTCCTCTATTCACGCAAACTATTAACACGCTGGGGCACGCCCGCCCTGTTAGCCATCTCTTTGGGCGGAACCATCGTCCGCGCTTTTGCTTACGCTGCTATGAGCGCTCCTTGGCAAGTCTTGCCCATCAGCCTGCTGCACGGCCCCACTTTTGCCGTCATGTGGACAGCCGGGGTCGCTTATGCCGATGAGTTAGCTCCACCCGGTTTAGGCGCTACAGCCCAGGGGATGTTCAGCAGCGCTGTCTTTGGTTTGGGAGCCGGCTTAGGCGCTTTCAGCGGCGGCATTCTCTATGACGCCTATGGCGGCGCGGTTACTTTTCAATGGATAGGGTGGGTAGCAATGGCAACTCTGTTCATCTTCATCTGGGCCAACCGGAGCGCATTCAAATCCCCATTGCCAAAATCCCCAAACCCCCTAAACTAACAGCAATATACGATGTGGACGGTAGACGGGGGACAGTCGTCAGCCGTCAGTAGTTAACCAAGGAGATTGCCCCATGAGTTCAGTCAAAGATTTCACCCTGGAATTATCCCAATTACAGTTTGTTCACAGCGGGTTAGCCCGACCGGAAAGCGTTCTAGCTGAAAAGGATGGTACGCTTTGGACCTCAGACAATCGCGGCAGCGTGACCCGCATTGATCCTGATGGTGCAATGCAAACTGTTGGCTCCATTGGCGGCGAGACGAACGGGCTGGCTATGGACAAGGATGGCAACATCACCATTGCCCACATCGGCAATGGCAACATCTATAAGATGGACAAAGATGGCAACCACGAAATTATTCTGAGCGAGATTAACGGCCGTCCCCTCGGTTCCGCCAATTACGTTTTTATAGACAGTCAGGATCGTCTGTGGATTTCCGTTTCCAGCCGGGATATTCCCTGGTTTTTGGCCGTCGCCCACCCCCGCCCCGATGGCTACATCATCTTGCTAGATGAAAACGGCCCCCGCATTGTGGCCGACGGCATCCACTTTACCAATGAAATCCGTATGGACGCCGACGAGAAATATCTGTACGCGGCCGAAACCATGCAGCGCCGTATTTTACGGTATAAAGTAAATAACGATGGCTCTTTGGGCGAAGCGGAAGTTTTTGGCCCGACCGACCTGGGCGAAGGCGCATACGTAGACGGCTTTACCTTTGACGTCGAGGGCAATATCTGGCTCGCAACAGTCATCCGCAACGGTGTCGGCATCATTACCCCCGATGGCGACTACCACATCGTCTTTGAAGACCCCAACGAAACTGCCCTGCAAACTGCTATTGGTCTGGTCGAACAAAACGCCATGACCCCGGAAGCGATGTATGGCTGCGTCGGCCAGACTTTACAATTCCCAGCCAGCCTCACCTTTGCCGGACCAGATTTGAAAACTATTTATCTCGGTTCGTTGGCTATGCCCCATCTGGTGACGTTTCAATCGCCGGTTGCCGGGCTGCCTATGCACCATTGGTGAAGTATAATTGATTATAACTCGGCGAATTGATTGGTGATTGCGGTTACAATATATGCTATTTGTTTCCCGAATTTATCTTATACGGAGTTCATATGCGTACCATTGAACGGATTATAATTGAAGGTTTTAAGTCCATTCGAGCTATGGATTTAACCTTACGGCCGTTAAATGTCCTGATAGGAGCGAATGGCGTTGGTAAATCGAATTTTGTCAACGTCTTTAAGTTCCTGCATGAACTGACAAATGAAAATCTGCAATTGCACGTAGCCAAGTCGGGTGGGGTTGATACCTTCTTGCACTTTGGACGACAAGTAACAGACGAGTTACATTTTCGCGTAGAGTTTGCCCAAAATGAGCGCGGACTAACAAATGCTTATTCATGCACTTTAGTTCCATCGGCCGAAGATGTATTTGTCTTTGAGAACGAAAACGCATATTTTCACGATCGTCCGCATTACCCTGAACCTTATCAGTTGTCTCTAGGCTCAGGAAATTTAGAAACGTGGTTAAACAACAAGACTAGTAAACAAAATTATTATGTAGCCCAATATGTAAAAGTAGCGATGAATAGCTGGCGTATCTATCATTTTCATGATACAAGCGAATCAGCAAAGGTCAAACAAACAGGAGATATTTTTGACAATCGCTTCTTACGACCAGACGCCTCTAATCTAGCTGCATTTTTGTACTTGCTGCAAGAGACAGAATCAGCCCATTATCAAAACATTGTAGATGCAGTACGCATGATTGCCCCATTTTTTGATGACTTTGCTTTAAGACCATCTCCCTTTAACAAAGAAAAAATTCGTCTGGAATGGTATGAACGAGGCACAGACATGACCTTTGGTGCGAATGCATTGTCAGATGGCACTTTACGTTTCATGAGTCTGGCAGCATTGTTGCTACAGCCGACGGCGAAATTACCAACCACCATTCTGCTTGATGAACCAGAATTAGGATTACATCCATATGCCATTAATATTTTAGCCAATTTGCTGCAAAGCGTTGCAAAACGTTCCCAGGTGATTGTTTCCACGCAATCGGTGACATTGGTCAATCAATTCAATTTGGAAGACATTGTTGTTGTAGACAGAGAACAGGGACAATCTGTTTTTCGTCATTTACCGGAAAATGAAATTGATAATTGGCTTGATAATTACGGTCTCGGTGATTTGTGGGAGAAGAATGTTTTGGGAGGCCGCCCCACGTAATGAATCGTGTCAAAATCCTCGTTGAAGGGCAAACCGAAGAATCCTTTGTAAGCAAGCTGCTGTATGGACATCTAGCGCAACGGGGTATCTTTATCACGCCCATTTTGTTGACGACAAAACGAGTCAAGAATCGAGATGCTCGTGAACGATCTATGCCGGGGCGACGCTTCAAAGGGGGAGTCACAACCTATGGCAAAGTGAAACTGGATGTGCGAAAGGCGCTGAAAGATCGTGAAGCCATCGTGACGACTATGATTGATTTTTATGGCCTGCCAAATGATTTTCCGGGGATGGGTAGTTTACCGACCGGCAGTGGGTATGAACGAGCGCGTTATTTAGAACAGGCATTTGAAGACGATATAGATGTGCATCGTTTTCAACCGTTTTTGGCTCTGCATGAATATGAAGCGTTGTTGTTTAGCCAACCAAAGACGATTGCCGCCGCTTTTCCAGAACAGGCAGTAGCAGAGCCATTGCAGGGAATCAGAGACGCATTTGCTTCGCCAGAGGAGATTAATCAAGGACGGGAAACGCATCCGTCGGCGCGTATTATGGCTCATGTGACCGGCTACCGAAAACCGTTTCATGGCACTTTGATTGCAGAGCGGATTGGATTGACACAGATACGCCGCGAGTGTGCCCATTTTGCGGAATGGGTAGCGTGGTTGGAATCCCTGGGAGACTAACCGAACGCCTTTAACGGTTCAAAGCCATTTTGACCGCTTCGTAAGCATTGACAATGCCGTAACCGGCGATGTTGTTGGGAATAACGGAGACATCAGTTTGGGCCAGGCAAGTATCGCCTGTGGGGTTGGCCGCTTGATTGACACTTTCTTCCAAAGCAGCCAGACCGGTATCGGAGGAAGGAGGCACGGCCGTTACCTCATACCGTATCGCCGTTTGCCTTAAAATCTCCTCTGTGCGTTCAATATCCCCAATCAGGGCCGGGTTGGCTGACCAAAGCAAAGCGACCACCCCGACCACATGCGGCCCAGCCATTGACGTACCGCTGTTGCTGGCGTATCCGTCTCCGGGCACGGCCGAAAGCACATCTACTCCCGGCGCGGCAATATCTGGTTTTGTACGGCCGCTGCCATCGGCCGTAACCGGTCCACTGCTGCTAAATGCAGCAATATTATTGTTCCTATCCACTGCACCCACAGAAAAAACCTCATCATAGATGGCAATGGGAGCGGCAACGGTGCTGCAATCTGGCCCTTCATTCCCGGCCGAAGCAACCACAAAAATACCAGCCGCACGTAAAGCAGCCACGGCCGTTTGCAGCGACGTCGGATCGCAGCCTTCATAATCCTCAGGACAACCCCAGGAATTGTTAAGGATGTGCGCTGATTGGGTGGGACGGCCGTCAATAAACGGATCCCCATCTTGCCCATAAGGAGCCAGCATAAATTGCATACAATCCAGGTATAACGCCGGGTTGCCCAGGTTACGGTACAGGTTAGCGCAGGCATACCATTCCGCATCAGGAGCCACCCCCACGCTGTTACCCAAAATAGAACCAAGCGTGTGTGTGCCGTGCCCGCTTAAATCCTCAGGCACGGCCGTATCCCGCCACGGATCCAACCAAAAGCCATCATGCTCCCCTTCTCCCCCCAAATACCCATCCCGCAGTTCAGGATGATCCCACTGCACCCCGGAATCACTCTGGCCGATGATGATGCCCGCGCCCATGACGCCAAATTCATTCCAGACACGATCTGCGCCGATATTGGTCAGGTTCCACTGCGGCCGTGTTGGCGCCGGTTCATTCACGGCCGGTAAAGTCAAATCTTCCAGTACAGGTCGCAAAACAGGACTGGGGATGATGCGGTCTACTTCTGGCCGAGTAGAGAGCCACAGCTTCAGCAGCCCATCACCCTGCACTTCAATCCCATTCACCAAATAGTAAGGGGTATAGGCCACACCCAGCCGGTCGAGCGATTGGTGCAAATCGGCTTGCGTAGTTTGGGCATGGCCGGTAAGGGCATCGTACACAAATTGGCGGCGCTGGTCATAATCTTCTATGCTAGCAGCCGAGGACACATTAGCCTGATCGTTGAGGATGACAAAAAGACGGTCGCCATATAAGCCGGGCTGTCCGGCAAACAAAAATACGGCCGTACTCAAGCCGATTGTTACAAGAGCCAGGACGGGGAGAAGACGGCCGTGACCCACTGCCCCAACCAACCGCTTCCGCAGCAGCAACATGAGAAATCCAACCAGCCAGGCTGGCCAGATAGCAACGACCGCAGCTTGAAATGACCAGCGTAGGATGCCGTCAAAGGCTGTTAGAAAAAGGCCATCAGTATCGGTAAACATCAAAATGATGGCCGCCGTCAAGCCAACCAACAGGCCAGCCGGATAACTGTTGGCGTTAACACTTTTCCCTTGTCCGGTGATGGCCGCACCCATCATAGCCCAACCCAGAGCGGGCAAAATCAACATGGTTAGCAGTTGCCCCCCGTTGAAGCTGAGACCGGATGCCAGAATGAGAACGGCCGTGCCCAACACCAACCCGCCCGTGAGCATATCCCAGCCCAACCCTCGTGAATCATCCTTTAGCGTGTGCAGCCAGATATTGTTAACTTTGGCAGCCACCAGACCAAAAAGCAAACCCAATAATAAACTAAGCAGGATGTCTAACAGCGAACCAAGCGAACCCCAGGCAAACCAGGGTAGGGTAACGAAGACGGCCGTGCCTATGGACAGCCAAACGGCAGACGGTTGACGGCCGACTGATGACGGCCGACGGGCCAAATGCCATAAGATGCCAACAATTAGCAGCGAACCCAAAATTTGCAGGAGGTAGACGGTTTGGCTTTGAGTGGGGATAAACAGACGGGTGGGAGCCAGCAGCAGGGGATAGAGACAGGCCAGCAGCCAGGTTTGGAAGACGGCGCGGTAACGAGGAATAGGCCATTTCCAGGCCAGGGGGAGGAGGGGCACGGCCGTAAATAAAGCTTGAATAATCGTCGCCCACACCCAACTCCAAACGGTGTCACTTTCGCCAGAGCCTATAATGAACCAGACGGCCGTTTGTGCCAGCCACACAACATTGATAATCCAAAAAGCGAGGAGCAGGATGAGAATACGGCCGCCCCAGCTTTGCCAGGAGGGTGGTCTTAAGTCTTCAGCGAGTTCTTCCATTGATTATTGCCTTCACACAGAAAAAGAGCCAACGGTTGAGTACGGCCGTTGGCTTCGCCAGTATTTATATCGTTTTGTTCAGCCACTGTGAGCAAAAACCATGATGTTAGGGGGCGCATCTTATTTACTCACCACAAACTTAACGGGCAAATGGGCCGCGTACTCGCGGTCACGTGGCAGCTGTTGACTGTTTCTAAAAGGGGATCTCGTCCTCTTCATATGAATTTGAATTCAGTACTTGGTCAAGTTTTTTTCTAATATTTGGATATTCAGTGTAATCAAAATCTTGACCTAAAACCTGGGAGCAACTCTTATACAATAATTCGTAGTGTTCTTGAGCACGCCTTCTAGCATAAGCTTGATCGTTGTTGTCAATCCCTTCAATTAATCGTTCTAATTGACCTTCGTTCAGATGAGATAGCAAAGGTTTCAAGTACCGTTCAAATGACAAATCCGCAAAGTCAAAGTTTCCGCTTCTTACATGAATATTCACTGCAATATCGCATAAGAGTTGAGTACAATTGCTTTCTTGGGCAAGTTCAATGAGTATGTTCCAAGTGTTTTCACCGATAATCTTATTCTGATCTGAACCATAACTTGTAATTATATCTTCCAGCGCAATCAATCGGTTCAGTTGTTGCAAATGTGAACGTATATCCTCATTGAGGAAAACCGCTCCTGCATAAGCATTTAAGCTACTTTGAGCATACGTCTGTAACGGTATTTTTGCCGAATCAGTTAGAAGGTCATAGATAAGTGGGCTTTCACCCACAAAATCAATGAGGTACTGAAGTTGCTCATCTTCCTGCCCTATTTCACTGAAGAATTCTTGATGAGCGCGTATATAAGACCTCAACTCATTTGGCCTTCTCAAATAAAGTAATTTCAACGTACGATAATTGATGTCCCGATTTTCGTCAGTGTCGGGATTAGATAAACGAAAAACAAACTTCCAAAGTGAACGGAAAAGATTGTTTTCAACAGCAGGTCTAAGATTCCTGAAATATTTTGCTTCCAAATATCGCTTAAGTGTCAGGTTGTCTGGGAAAAGGTCTTTTTTGGCGGCGATATCAACAACAAGGGTTATTGTGATTTTTTTGGTGAGAATTGGTGGTTTAAGCAATATACTTTCCAATGCTTCTCGCATCAACGCTCTGGTTGTCTCACGATTGGGACGGAAAAGCAAATCAACATTAGTTAAAATCGGATGAGCAGACAAATGCCGTCTATTTTGAAGATGGGCAAGGCTCCCATATTCAGCATTGTCTATCAGTTCCGTTCGATCTCGGACTTCATTAAGCAACTGTAATTCCCAGTCCGGGCTGTTGGGGTTGTTTGTTTGTCGTTGCTCAATGAGCTGTAAAATAGTCTCAGCAGTTGGGTCGTCGTAAATATCTCGCAGATTCATTAACTTATAAACAAGATCACATACGACAACAGACCAAAGCATAACAATTGCTGATCTGTAATTTCCGTTAATGTAAGAACTCAGAACTTCATCAAAATATTCCCGAGTTCGGGAATCGTATATTCTTTCTGCTGCTAATTCTATTGAAAAAGATTCCATATTCGCTAATTGTATTTTCTTGTTTTGAGTTAACGTAATGTGGCAATATCCGGCGAGCAGTATATCAACCGCGCAAATATTGGCGGCCTAATTACTTGCCACTTGCAGACTTGCAGCTTGCCGAACTATGACGAATCACCAATGGGCTTACCGTAAATGCGCCTTTCTTTGATACGCCGTAGTTCATAAGCTCGTCGTCGGGCTTCTTCTTCACCGAGGGTGCTGATATAAAAATTCTTCCGTTCTACTTTGCCCGGTTCAGG
>JAAEOP010000743.1 GCA_024223125.1 Chloroflexota bacterium | reverse complement strand
GAACGAGAAGAAAATCCGCCAGAACAATCATTAAGCATCAGCGGCGCATACAACGCCGTTGACAGCGACAACCACTTCATCGTCGGCCGGCAACGGGCCATCGAAATGTATGGCGACGAAATTGAAGGCGATCGTTACTCAGCAATCCAACTTCTACATCGCCTTTCCCTGCCTGATGATTTTTTCTGCACTGACAATGATTTTATCGTGGGCCTCAATATGACCTACGACGACCATATTGCTATCGTCACCCAATTAGGGATGGTTGGCGTGCTGCCGCGCCAACTAGAAAATGTAAACATAGAAGAGATCAAATCAATAGCCATCAATGGCGAAAAATGCGTCACAGGAACCGGTGAACTAGAGATCGTCTCCAACAGCCTGGCCATTGATGAAGCAGGCGGCCTTTTTGTTGTGACCAGCCAAAATATGATGCGTCTGGATTGGAACGGAAGCGCCTTAACAGAAACGTGGCGCGCGCCCTATGAAGCGGGGCGTGGCGAGCTATCTCCCATTCGTTTAGGTCCTGGTTCTGGCTCGACCCCAAGCTTAATGGGCACAGGCAATGATGATAAATTTGTGGTCATCACCGATGGGCAAGCGTTGATGCGCCTCGTTTTGTTTTGGCGGGATGAGATTCCATCAGATTGGGAAGCGATCGCGCCGGATAAAGATAGACGTATTGCCTGTGAAATTCCAATCACATTTGGGAATGATCAGGCCGTCAGTTCATTGTCGGAACAATCTGTTTTGGTGAGTGGTCATGCGGCTATCATTGTCAATAATCAGCTTGTCCAAGAATCGCTTGCCTTTAACAGACTCCCTGCTTTTGTCAACTCAGCTTTTGCCGCGGCTGCCGGAGGCAGGCCTGATTTTGCTCCATACGGTATTGAGCGCATTGATTGGAACCCAGAAACTCGCCAATGTGAAACGGTGTGGGTCAATAATGAGTTAAGCATCCCCAATGGCATTCCCACAATGAGCCGCGCCAGCGATCTTTTTTATGGAATTGGTCTGCGAGATGGCGAATGGGGTGTGGAAGCAGTTGATTTTGCCACAGGCAAATCTCGATTTTTTATCCCAGCGGCGCAAAAAAGATGTTCTTTGGCGGCCGTTCAGCAAATGGAACCGTTTGCATTACGCTTATTAATGGCCGTTCGCCTGCCGCTCAATCCCCATAATTGCGAAAATAGTTTTTATGCCGCCACAGAAGTGGGGCCAGATGGCGCCATTTATACAGGCACTTTCTTGGGTGTGTCTAAATATTCAACCGATAATTAACGGAAGACATTATGTATGATGGATTGATTGCAGTTGGGCAGAATTTGTTACAAACGGCCGTTTGGATGGTTCTTTTTCTGGCAGCGCTTTGGATCATCTATTTTATTGATTCACTCTTACTCAAAGGAAAACTAAAACAACGCTTTGGCCTCATTCCCCATTCCCATTTTAGTTTTATGAAGACAACGGTTTGTGTGTTACTTTCGTCTAACCAAAAATCTCTATAACATCTGGTTTCTTCCATCAAAAATCTTCAATCTCCCACTGTTGTGTATTTAGAAATCTGATTTCTCGGAGAAATCGGATTTCTTCACTCAACTTGAAAATTCACTGTTTCTTACGGCAACATGCCCAATTCACGGGCATGGGCCACAGCCTGGGTGCGGTTAGAGACTTGCAATTTGCTGTAGATGACGCTGGTATAATATTTGACCGTGCCTTTGGAGATAATGAGTTGTTCGGCAATTTGGCGATTGGTCAGGCCGCCGGCAATAAGATGCAGTACCTCCAGTTCCCGGTTGGTGAGCGGGTCTATGAGGGCTTGATTGGCAAACACGGCCGTTTCCTCTCCACTCAATACGGCCGTATCCATCTCCCCTTTCAATTCATCCAGCGCCGCCCATTTTGCCATCCAACCCATCTGGTCTGGCGGAAGGACGGCCGCTTCTGCCAGCCGCGCAGCCGCTTCTGCCGATTTACCCTGACGATGGAGGAGTACGGCCGTTACCGGCAGCAGCCAATTTGTCATTGTGGGCGAGTTGGCGCCCACGTCTTCACGGGGACAAGCCGTTTGCGCCAATTGAATTCCCGCCTGCGTAGCTTCCCATGCGGCCGTGTCCAATTCCAACCCACAGCAAGCCGTCGCCAATGCCCAATGAGCCGCCATCAACCCCAGCCGTTCATTGACCGGATTAGTCTTGCTGCTTTCGCCAAGCCGCCGCCCCAGCGCATAATCCCCGGCCATACTGGCATATAAGCCAACAAACGCTTCCGCATATCCAATTGCCATCTCAAATTTTAGCTTGCGCGAACCGGCCAACCCGGCCTGAGCCAAATCCATCGCGGTCTCCCAATCCCCACGCAAAAAATAGACAAGTGACAGCAATGTTTTGGTATGTGTAGAAACAATGTGGGACTGCATCTCATCGGCCGTTGCAATCGCTTCTTCGCAATACGCTTCGGCCGCGGCCGTATCTCCGGCAATCAGAGCGACTTCTGCCAGATTACTCAAACTGTTCAACATATCCATTTTTGAGCCGCAGGCACGGGCAACGGCCAGACTTTGCCGCGTATACCGTTCCAATCCGGCCAGGTCGGGATGCGCCACACCCATCCAACCCAATACCCGCGATTCATATAAGCCATGATTTTGCGCCCGGAACAAGGACAAACTTTGTTCAAACAGGGTCATCGCTGCGGCGGGATCGTTTTTCAGGTAAAAAGTAAATCCACCTAAAGCCAGCAGCGAAAAAGCTGTTTCCAATGGATCATTTTCTGCCTGGGCAATGTCCAGACTTGTGTGCAAATCGGCCTCGATAGCTGCCGGCGGGGCGGCGGTGTAGAGCTGCATGAAACGCAGACGAGATAACAGTCGGCCAAGAAAAGGGTGTGTGGATTTGTTGACGGTTGCAAAAAGTGGCGCATATGCCTGTTGGAACAAAGCAATGCCTTCAGCGTGTCGCCCCTGCATAACACAAAATTGGTGCAAAGCTTCCAGCGTATCGTTGATCGCCGACCATTCTTGTTTTTCTACAGCCCATTGCCATGCGGTGTGGATGTTGTTCCGTTCAGCTGTAATTTCCAACAATGCGGTCATTTGACGGCCGCCAAGCAGGTCGGGCAGTCGTTGGGCGAGGAAGGCGAGGTAATAGCGGGCGTGTTGGGCTTGTACAGAAACGGCCGTTTCCGGTTGTGCCGCTAATTTTTCAGCGGCAAATTGGCGCAGGAGTTCGTGGATTTGGTAACGGTTTCCTACTTTCTCATCTGCTTCCCACCGCAGTAACGATTTATCCAGCAGGGATGAGAGCAGAGACAAAGACGCGCCGGCCACATTGACGGCGCTATCTCGCAAAAAACCGCCGCGAAAGATTGTCAAACGCTGAAAAACCGCCTGCTCTTGTTCGTTTAGTCCCTGCCATGTTTGGGCGAAAACAGCCTGAATACTGCGATGGCGTTCCGATACATTTCGCAGCCGCGCCGCCAAAAAATCACAATTGCGTTCGATTTCTACCACAATTTCGGCGCAGTCCATGAATTTCAGCCAAGGGGCAGCCAATTCCAGCGCCAGCGGCATCCCTTCCACCATCCGGCAAATTTTGGCGACCGATTCTGTTTCAGCTTCCAGCGCAAAATCAGGTCGAACGCGCCGCGCCCGTTCGGCAAATAGTTGGATGGCATTGTAGTCGGCCAGTTCATGAGGCGGCGGCGTTTGCGTCGGAAAACTCATGCCGCCCACTGGGTAGAGCCACTCTTCTTGTAAATTGAGTGTTTCGCGGGATGTGGTCAGAATTGTGACACGGGTTCCGCTCAACAGTTCCGACAAGAGAGGTGAAGCATCTAAAAGCTGTTCGAAATTGTCCAGGGTAAGCAAAAGCTGCCGGTCTGCCAGAAAAGATTGGATGGTTGCCAATGCTGTTTCTTGACTGGAAAGAGGGATGTCTAAAGCGTCGGCAACGGCCGTTAACAAAAGTTCTTCTGTCTCTACCGGCTGTAAGTTGACAAAGTATGCGCCGTCGGAGAAGTGTGGAGCGGATGCGGCCGTTACCTGAATCGCCAGCCGTGTTTTGCCGATACCACCCGGCCCCACCAGCGTCAGCAAACAGCAGGCCGGGTCTGCCAGCCGTCGATCAATATCGGCTAATTCCTGCTCACGGCCGACAAAGGGGGTTACAGCTTGGGGCAAATGATGGGTATGGGACGTTTCAGTGTGACTGTACATAACATGATGATTGTAACGAAGCACAAAATAAAAACCAAACCCCCAAACCTACCCTTTGGCAGATCAACAACTGAACCTGATTTCGTACACTGACATCAATTAGCAAAACGCGACTATAAAAATCAAAAAAGGAGAATATCAACATGTACGTACCCAACCAAAAATATCCTGGTCACAAAAAAGAGGATTCAAACGACACGCTGAGTCCGTTTGCAGTCATTCTAGTGATTGTGTCCATCATCGGCGCATTTATCCTCTTTCAACTGGCAAGGTCATTCTTATTGGAGAATGGCATTATCATCTTTGGTCTCATCATCGCTGTCGTCGGTTCCCTGACCCTGACTCAGGAACAGTAAAAATCAACGCATCAAATATAAGGAAAAATCATGAACAAAAATGGAGAAATAAAAATGGCAAAGTATAGAAATAATTTACCTCAACTGAATGGCAAGCTGTTCCTCACCGACGGCGGCGTTGAAACGACGCTCATCTTTCATGATGGTTTTGAGCTGCCCCAATTCGCCGCGTTTGATATTTTGAAGCAGGCAGAAGGCGTTGCCGCGCTGCGCCGGTACTACAAAAGCTATACGGCCGTTGCCCAAGCACACGGTGTCGGTTTCATCTTAGAAGCCCCCACCTGGCGCACCAGCGCTAACTGGGGTGACAAGTTGGGCTACTCAACGGCCGCATTGGCCAACGCCAACCAGCAAGCCATCGCTCTACTGGAAGATATTCGCAGCGAGTATGAAAACGACAGCAGCCCGATGGTCATCAGCGGCTGTATCGGCTCAGATGGGGATGGTTACACCATCGGCACGATGCTGACTCCGGAACAGGCAGAGCAGTACCACGCCGCACAAATCAACACCTTCCGCGACACAAAAGCCGACATGGTAACGGCTCTGACGATGACTTATGCCGAAGAAGCGATTGGCCTGACACGAGCGGCGCAGGTGGCCGACATGCCTGTGGTTATCTCTTTTACAGTGGAGACAGACGGCCGTTTACCCTCCGGCCAACCGCTCAAAGAGGCTATCGAACAAGTAGACGCCGCCACTGATAACAGCCCCGTCTACTACATGATCAACTGTGCCCACCCCACCCACTTTGAAGATGCGCTGGCGGCCGGCGAACAGTGGACGGCCCGTATCGGTGGCCTGCGCGCTAACGCCTCGGCCATGAGCCATGCCGAACTGGATGAAGCGGAAGAACTGGATGATGGCAATCCGGTGGAGTTGGGACAACAATACCGCGACCTGCGCCACAAATTGGGCAATCTGAACGTTATGGGCGGCTGCTGCGGCACCGACTGCCGCCATATTGAAGAAATTATAAAAGCGTGTGGGTGATGAGAATTGGAGATTGAGAGATTACGGTGCATTAATCTCCCAATCTCTCAATGTATCCGTTCAGACCCTAAGCTTATTTTTCGCACCTTTCCAATTGAATAGAGAGACGAAAAAGCATTGAATTTGCCTGCGGGTTGGGTTCGTCTGCTGAAAAAGCAGGTTTAGACAAGGTGGTAAATGAAAATAATCTGTTGTCTACCGTCCAATTCGGACAGTAGACACAGTAATCCCCTAGCACGACACCCTATTAACAGAGCATATCTACAAGCAATGATGGCAGTTCTGTCATCTCAACCGCCATCAAAGGCATCTTGCTCATAGCTGGGGATGCTATTAACTCTTGCAATGCGTCGTGTACCAATTCTAGCACGCGGGCGACTTCTGGATCGATGGGGGTTAACCGTTATAGATAAGAACCATCATGACAATGGGTTTCAATCAGGCCTACTGTTTCCAATCGCTTGATAAGCTCACGGGTTGTCAGTT
The DNA here is from genome assembly GCA_024223125.1 of Chloroflexota bacterium. The sequence continues at coordinate 808 of JAAEOP010000743.1, read as the reverse complement.
GCAGTCCCTGCTGGCGTATCTGACGCTCCAGCAAACTGTAAGCTAACAGGGCAATCATGTTGAGCCACAACATCGAAGCAATACGCTCATCCTTATGCAGATAGATTGGGGAGACTTTCAAATCGCTTTTGTGAATATGAAATCGTTTTTCTACACCGTCCTTCTCTCGGTATAACGCAAACATCTCTTGATGAGAAAGCAACCAATCGTTTGTTACCAGCAGATAGCGACCATCCTTCTCTTCTACTTTCCACAACGTATCGGTATCTATTTGCCATTGCAAATCCACTTGCCCATCGGCTGTTTCGTGGATGCTAATCGACATGAATCGCCCTGCTTTCGACTCTTTACAACGGGCATTGGCACTGCGACGCACACAGTTGACTGTTCGATAATAGGGTTGTCCAATCTTTGCTTTGAGCAACGCCAATTCGGCGTCCAAAGCAGCTAACTGTTCCCGTCGGCTTGCTTGTATTTGGTCACGCAAAGGGCCAGCCAGAATAACCAATCCTCTATGATAAAGTGTGCGTCCTTCATGTTCAAAGGGGACGCTCCATCCCCGTCCCCAGTATTGTGGGTTGTCTCCTTCTACTATAGGATACGCTTCAAATTGCGCTGTCGGCCATCTTGTTAGCAGTTCTTTGTGCTCTTTTTTCAAACAACGCCAGCCAGCCAGATAGCACAATCCGTATTGTTCATAAGCATGGGCTATCTTGTCATCGAGCATGGCACGGTCGCCAATGACTAGGGTTTCTTCCAGACGATACCCACGCTTTTTTAACCAAGTTGCCAGATTATCCATGTTGCT
>JAAEOP010000742.1 GCA_024223125.1 Chloroflexota bacterium | reverse complement strand
TTATGGCGGCGCTGGGGGTGGCATATTGCGTCTCATTGTTGCGAATCGATTTACGGTAGACGGCCTTGTTCTAGCAGACGGTGAGCAAGGCGCTGTAAATGCCGGTAGCGGCGCCGGCGGTTCGATTTGGATAGACGCTGATGTCATTACCGGGTCTGGTACCATTCAAGTTAACGGTGGTGCCGGCTACTTTGACGATAACGGTACAACTGGTGCCGGCGCTGGCGGCCGTCTGGCTATCTACGCTCAAACAGACAATTTCTCCGGAAACGGGAGCTTGCAAGCGTATGGCGGTGACGACAATTCCGGTAATACTGCGGGTGCGGGCACAGTTTACATGAACGATGGCGTCAGTGATGGCACGTTGATTGTGGATAATAACAGTCACAATGGTCAATTTGCGGCTTTGCTGGCCGGCAATTACGAATTTGATGCCGTGCAATTGACAAATAACGGCCATCTGGAAATAAGCGGTGGCTTGACGATTACGGCTAATATGTTGCAGGGTGATGATTCGGCCTGGCTATCCGTTTTAGGGCCCGTTACAGCGACGGCCGTCTCTATCTTCCAAAACGTCAATATCACAGCGGCCGACACCATTGAGGTTGCCCCTGGCCTGACTGTGTACACGATAACGTTGGCGGTTCCAGGGCAGCTAATCGGCGCTGATGATGTCTTCATTAACTATGGTGGTGAACTTCAGTTGGATGCCGTCTCTTATCCGTCAGGTACGCTGTCGCTTGACGAGATTGACATCGTTGATGGCCAGTTGACGCTAAATTCTTATGCCAACGCCAATACCAACTATACTGATGATTATGGTTTTACGCTTTCTGCTTACACAGTGACGGTGGGCAGTGCGGGAGCCATAGCCGCT
>JAAEOP010000741.1 GCA_024223125.1 Chloroflexota bacterium | reverse complement strand
GATCATTTTTAAGTTGAGTGCCGTCACCATTCCAGCAGATCGACATCCAGGCGTCGCCACTGCGCATGCCCGGCTGATAGTCCGAGGTGATCGCAAACAGGTGTGGTTTGGACTTGATCAGCAGCGCTTCGGCCTCGGCCAGTTCCTTGGCGTCAATCGAATTGAATGAATAACCCAGGGCACACAAGGCGGCGCCGATAGTGGTCAACTGGTAGTCATGCACAATGGTGTGTCCAGATCCTTTGCCCATGGTCACGTCAAAGAAATCTTTCCAGGACTTGGGTCCGCTCTTGATATTTTTGGTATTGACGATAAATCCAGTCGTACCCCAATTTTTCGGCACGCAATATACCTTGCCATTTACTGTGGCCGGCCCGGCAAATTTGGGGTTATTGGCGGCTGCGTCATAATACGGTATTCGCGATAAATCCAGTTCCTGAATCAGATCAAGCGCGACGTAGTTTGAGATAGTGTAATTTGTTGGAACAAAAACATCCCATCCGGTGCCACCTGCCTGCAACTTGGCCAGCATTTCTTCGTTTGACCCAAATGCATTGACCTGGATATTAACGCCTGTCTT
>JAAEOP010000740.1 GCA_024223125.1 Chloroflexota bacterium | reverse complement strand
CTGTTCTGGTGTAATAAAATCTGCCACCAGCGTAGGAATGCCCACACCTAGGTTGACCACATCTCCCCGGTTGAGTTCTGCCAGGGCACGCCGAGCAATGTTCAATCGCGCCTCACTGACAACCTTTGCCCCCCCTTTGATGGACGCTGAGGAACCCAAATCTGCTAATGTCGTATGCGCCTGCACCAGATAATCTACAAAGCAGCCCGGCGTATGAATCTGGTTGGGATCCAAGTCGCCCACAGGCACAATTTGCTCCACTTCAGCAATAATTAAATTAGCGGCCGTAGCCATTGCCTTGTTGAAGTTTTGTTCTGTCATACGATAAACCAGGTTACCGACCGTATCCGCTTTCCAGGCCCGAATCAAAGCAACATCACCTTTAAGGGCAGGAACAAAGACGTGGGTACGGCCGTTAATCTCTTTCGTCTCCTTCCCCTCCGCCAATGCTGTCCCGGCCGAAGTTGGCGTATAAAAGCCACCAATACCCGCCCCCGCCGCTCGCATAGACTCGGCCAGGGAACCTTGAGGCAGCAGTTCTACTTCCATCTCCCCCGATTGCGCCGCCGCCACCGCTTCCCGATTACTGGTAAAAAAGGAACCAATCGCCTTTTTAATTTGCCCATTACGCAGCAAACGGCCGCCGCCCAACCCCGGTTCGCCCACATTATTAGCAACGTAAGTCAGGTCTCTAACATCGGTTCCAGCCAAAGCATGAAGCAAATGCACCGGATTACCCGTCATGCCAAAACCACCCACTAAAATCGTATCGCCACTCTTCACCAATTGAGCAGCCTCGTCTACTGAAATCTGTGGAACTTGTTTCATCGGATTTACTTTCCTATCAAAAAGAAGGATCAAACAACCGTCACTTCTGCTTCATCTTCACTCCACTCGTGGAGGACAACCATACTGAAAATGTCAGATTCAGTAATGATACCGGCCAATTTACCGGCATCATCAATGACCAACAGACCGCTAATGCGATTTTCTAACATGGTACGGGCGACCTCACCAATGGTAGCTTCAATGTTGATGGTAATGGGGTCAGGCGTCATAATTTTTTCAACTTTCAGGCTGGACAATAAATAGTTGAGTTCCCAAATGCTGAGGGAAGTAGCGGGGGAAGGTTGCGCCCCTCTAACATCGCCAAGGGTAATAATGCCGGCCACCTGGTTTTCAGCGTCTACCACCGGCAAACGCCGTATCTCCTCATTCATCATTATTTGGTGCGCTTCTGGCAGTGTGGTCCCAGAGGAAACAGAAATAACTTCCTTCGTCATCCAATCCTTAACCAATTCTTTTTTCATGGTAAATGTCTCCTTGTACTCAGAGGTTCCACCTTTGATAAAAGGCGGAGCTTCTCGCATCGTGAATTAAATTGTATGAGGAAAGTGTATGTTTTACCACAGAAAATGCGCCAGTTACGAAAGTCATTCAAACTGTATGACGGCCGTTGATTATTATCCATTTTGCATTTTGCCTATAAAGGGAAAGACGCCGTGCGGAGGGGGGAAGCACGACGTCTTAGAGCAGAATAAGCTTAAAAAATAAGCATGAAGAAGTTAAGATGAAGATATGCTGATTACCTTACATTACTTCTGACGGCATCTATAGGATAAAATTCTCAGCATTGTTCAAAGCAGCTTGGTACGTTGTCAAGCTGCTTTTCCATCAAAATGTCAATGTTTCTCCATACTAAATCCCTTTTCCGCTAGAAACGGATCAATCAAAAACAGATGACCGCCATAATTAACACGCAGCGTTGCATTCCTAATGAGTTGTACTTGCATCATTACTTCTCCAAAAGGCGCCAAGCATATCTACATAACCGCTCTGTACGTTCATTAGACCTTATAAGAAATTGGACAGGATTTACGGGATTAACAAGATTATGTCATCCTGTAAATCTTGTTAATCCTGTCAAAAAAAGTTGTTCCCGATAATGTCTATTTTGCCATTTCCGTCTTAGTGAATCTGCACCGGGTCTTTAATTGCCCCGCGTTCAGTCAAGGGTTGATTATACCCCTCATCCCAATTTTCGGGGGGAGTGGTTTTTTCGATTTGTACGGCCGTATTCTTATAATCTGGAATTTTGGCGCGGCCGTCTACCCGATCCAACGTCAACAAATTAACGGCCGCCTCCGCAAAATGGAAAGGAATAAAGATAGTGCCCTGCGGCGACCGTTCCGTCACTAACAACCGTGTGTAAATAGAACCACGCCGCGAACTGACACGCACCCAATCTCCAATCTCCAATCCCAAATCTCTGGCATCAGCCGGACTCATCTCACACACCGCTTCCGGGAAAATATCCTCCAGCTTCGAGCGACCTGTCATTGTGCTGCCATGCCAATGGTACAACACCCGTCCCGTACTCAAATTAAAGGGATATTCCGCATCGGGTTGTTCCGACTCTGTACCGAACTCAACTTCCCAGAATTTACCCCGGCCGCGTGGAAATTTCTCAGCAAACAAAAATGGTGTACCGGGATGATCTAACGTCGGACAAGGCCAATGGATGCCCCCTTCCCGCTCCAGCCGTTCATAGGTAATGCCCCAGAAGTCGGCTGTTACCTGCCGCATCTCCTCCCAAATTTCTCTGGGATGGCTATACTCAAAGCCATGTGACATTTGCAAACCAAGCTGCTTTTCTACCCGCCGTCCTAAATCAGACAAAATATCCCAATCGGCACGGGAATTGCCTACCGGCTCCACCGCTTTACGCACCCGCTGCACCCGCCGGTCAGAGTTTGTAAATGTACCGTCCTTTTCAGCAAAACTGGCAGCGGGCAAAATGACATCGGCCATCTCACATGTTTCATTAATAAAAATGTCCTGGCACACCAAAAATTCCAACTGTTCCAAAGCGTACCGGGTATGATTCTGATTCGGCTCGCTGATCATCGGGTTTTCGCCCATTATAAACATTGCTTTGACTGTGCCTGCGGCCGCGCCATCAACCATTTCAGTAGCCGTTATACCCGGTTCCGGATTCAGCGTCACCCCCCAATACTGCTCAAACTTTGCCTGAGAATCAGGAGCGCTCACACTTTGGTAAGCGGTAAACACATTGGGCAAGCCGCCGCTGTCTGAACAACCCTGCACATTATTCTGACCACGCAGCGGATTGAGACCCGTTCCTGCTCGACCCACATGCCCACACATCAAGGCCAAATTCGCCAGCGAAAGGGTGTTATCTGTCCCGTGTGTACTCTGGCTGATGCCCATGCCCCAATAGATGGCGGATCGTTCGGCGTTGGCGTAAATGCGGGCCGCCTGACGAATATCAGCGGCCGGAACGCCGCTCACTTCTTGCGCCCATTCCGGCGTATATTGATCCAACGATTCCAGATAATCGTTAAACCCTTCAGTACGGTTATGGATGAAT
>JAAEOP010000739.1 GCA_024223125.1 Chloroflexota bacterium | reverse complement strand
CTGATTTTTACCGTTCCCTGTCTCGGAGGCGTGAGTCCGATGAGAGAACGCAGCATAGTCGTTTTCCCCATCCCGTTGCGGCCTAGCAGGCTGACTGTTTCGTTTCGGTGAATGTTGAAATCAATACCGTGCAGGATGTGACTGTCGCCATAATAGGTGTGCAGGCCCCTGGCTTCGATCAGGGGCGTATTGTTTTCGGCTATGTCTGAGAGCATGATCGGTCCTCATCTTTTCCCAGGTAGGCCTCCTGTACCGCTTTGTTGCATCTAATCTGCGAAACGGTCCCGGTTTCCAGCACGATACCGTTGACCATAACTGTTAGTTGGTCGGCTATCGCAAATATCGCGTCCATATCGTGCTCGATCAGGATAAGCGTTTGGGTTTTGGCAAGTTCCTTGAGCAATATCAGAATCTTTGCCGCTTCTTCGCTTCCCATTCCGGCGAGCGGCTCATCCAACAGCATCAACTCCGGTTCGGTCGCCAACATCATGGCAATTTCCAGTTGACGCTGTTCCCCATAACTCATCAAAGAAGCGATCATTTCCGTTTTATGCGAAAGATGCGTCATCTCAAGCGCCTTCATAGCCCTTTCCCTGACCTCTTTGGAGCGGCGCGCTGATTTGAAGAACCTCATGGAAGTCTTCAATCTAGATTGCGAGGCGATCCAACAGTTCTGTAGATTGGTAAATTGGGGGAAAATATTGGTCTTCTGATAACTTCGTCCAATGCCGAATTGAGATATCTTATACGGTGGAGCGTGCGTCAAATCATGTCCCTTGAAATATATTCGGCCTTCGGAGGGTTGAAGATCCCCTGACAGCAGATTGATAAGGGTCGTCTTTCCGGCACCGTTGGGGCCAATAATGGCGTGAACCACACCCTGCTTGAACTCCAGAGAAACTTTGGAGACCGCCATCAGGGCGCCAAAAGATTTGGAAAGCTTTTCAATTTTTAAAATAGTATTGCTTGCGTTCATTTAGAATTTAAGTTGCCCTTTCGGTCAGGATGCCGATTCCCGGTTACCGTTTCGGCGAATTTTTCTTTTGCCAGTTTTTTAAGTTTGGAAGCAGGTGGGACTCGACGGCGAAAGAGTTTCCCGGAAAGACTGGAAATCCCGTTTGGAAGAAACAAAACAACCAGAATGATGATTACGCCTAAAAGCACCTTCCAGTGGTCTGTCAAGTCCGGCAAAAAATCCTCCAGGAGAACCAGGGCGACGGCTCCAAAAACAGGCCCGTAGAAGGTACCGATACCACCCAATATGACCACCACCAGAATCGCACCGGATTCGTGCCAGCTCAAATACGAGGGGGTGATAAATCCGGTGTGGACCGCCTCCAGAAAACCGGCCAATCCCGCCAGGGTGCCAGCAATAACGAAACTGACAAGCTTATACCTCTGGGTTGCGTAGCCCAAAGACCGTACCCTTGGTTCGTTGACGCAAATCCCGGTGATTACCTGCCCGAACGGAGCGCGTATGATCATTATCAGAAAAAGAAAAACCGCAACCAGAATTCCCAGAGTGAAGTAGTAGAAGGTGACCTCGTTTCCCAAATCCATGAGTTGCAGCGATCCCAGTTTTACTTCCGGTTTGGCGAGCATGAAGATTCCGTCGTCACCGTTGAAACGCTTCGATTCGAAAAAAAAGAAATAAAACATCTGGGCGAATGCCAGTGTAATCATTATAAAGTAAATCCCGGATGTTCGAATGGATATCCACCCGATCAAGACAGCAACCAAAGCAGCTCCGGCCAGACTGACCGGCAATGCCGCCCACAGCGAAAATGAGTCCAATTGCCCGAAAAATATGGCCAGACAGTAAGCCCCGATTCCAAAGAAGGAAGCGTGTCCAAGACTGATAAGTCCGGTAAAACCAACCAGCAGATCCAAGCTCATGGCAAAAATCGCGATGATCATGATATGTGTCAGAACCTCAATGTAAAACCCTTCATAAACCAATGGAAAACAGAGGGCGAGTCCCAGGACAAACAATAAAAACAACCGGACCGGTATCGAAATTTTTCTCATATTATCGCAGTGTTAATTAAAAGCAGCTAGAGTGCCGGGAAAAGGCCCTTCGGCCTCCAGATCAGTATGGTCGCCATCATGGCATAGACAATTACGCTCGCCATGTCCGGCAGCAGGGTCTTCCCGAAGATACTTGATACGCCGATAATCATGGCTCCCACAAAGGCCCCTTTTATGGAACCGATTCCGCCGATGACCACAACGACAAGAGAAAGAATAAGAATATGATCGCCCATCCCCGGATAAAGCGAATCTACCGGAGCCGCAATCATTCCGGCAAACGCCGCCAGCCCGACACCCAGGCTAAAGACGATGGCAAAAAGT
>JAAEOP010000738.1 GCA_024223125.1 Chloroflexota bacterium | reverse complement strand
TAGTTTCAGTGGGTCCAATTTTTAACGCTCCAAGCCGGTTTGTAACCGGCGTCGGGGGTTACTCGCCATATTATGGCGCACCCCCTCCGAGCCTGAAATTTGGATCTACTGAGTTTGCCGGTTTAATTTGTTACCTGATCAATTTATTGGCCTCACCTCCTCACTGAATTTTACGCTTTAAGCGGGGCATCTATTGCCAGTACGCTTACATCCCTCAAGCCGGCGCTGCGCCGCAAGGTAGATTGAACGAGACGCGCTGCGGCTCCCTGACCGGCGCCAAAGCAATATTCGCCCAGGGCGGCTCCTATCGTCAACTCATCACCAGCCCGCCGTCAACCTCTATAGCCTGCCCGGTGAGGTAACGCGAATCATTTGAGGCCAAGAAAGCCACCACCCCGGCGATTTCCCACGGTTCGGCTATACGTTTCATCGGGCAGTCGTTAGCTCGCATTTGCAGCCATGCTTCGGCGGTTATGCCATCTCGCCCCCCTACTTCAGCGGCTACAGTTTTAACCATTTCGGTCAGGGTGTTGCCGGGGCAGACGGCGTTGGCCGTGACTCCGTAGGGAGCCATATCCATAGCCACCGAGCGAGTCAGGCCGATAACACCACTTTTGGAGGCCGAATACCCGGCTGAGGCGGGAAAGCTGGTTTTGCCGGCCATTGAGGAAATATTGATGAGGCTGCCCGATTTTTGCTTCATCATTATTTCAGCTACAGCCTGATTAGAGAGAAAGACGCCGGTCAGGTTGATGTCAATTAAACGCTGCCATTGTTTTAAGGGTACCTCGGGCAGCGGGGAGCCGGAATAAATACCTGCCGCTGCCACCAATACATCTACCCGGTTCCATTGGGCCATTGTAGCCTCAACTGCCAATTTGAGACTCTCAGGATCGGTTACGTTGCATGTATGGGCAGTTGCTTCTACACCCAATTCCTGACACTCGGCGGCGGTAGACCGGTTAGCTTCTGCATTAAAATCCAGGCAGGCCACATTTGCTCCTTCCTGAGCAAACCTGATGGCGCATGCCTTTCCAATGCCGCCGGCGGCACCGGTGATAATGGCGACTTGTCCGATAAAGCGTTTGAGATCCATAGTAACTCCACCCCAGTAATGTAGAATCAGTACATCCAAATTTGAGACCGCAGAGGTTTTTAGCAGTAATATAGTTAACAAATTACGTTAATTATCACCTATTTTTACTAGAAAAGGTGCCTTATAAAACCTCTGCGGTCTTGTTTGCACAACAATTTGG
>JAAEOP010000737.1 GCA_024223125.1 Chloroflexota bacterium | reverse complement strand
TAAATAAAGCTTGAATAATCGTCGCCCACATCCAACTCCAAACGGTGTCACTTTCGCCAGAGCCTATAATGAACCAGACGGCCGTTTGTGCCAGCCACACAATATTGATAATCCAAAAAGCGAAGAGTAGGATGAGAATACGGCCGCCCCAGCTTTGCCAGGAAGGTGGTTTTAAGTCTGCAATAGATTCTTCCATAGATATTTGCCTTTACGCAGAAAAAGAGCCAACGATTGGGTACGGCCGTTGGCTTCTCCATTATGTATATAAACCGCGCAAATATTGGCGGCCTAATCACTTGCAAACTTGCAGACTTACAAACTTGCCACTCTACGACGAATCGCCAATAGGTTTGCCATAGATGCGTCTTTCTTTGATACGTCGCAGTTCATAAGCTCGTCGTCGGGCTTCTTCTTCACCGAGGGTGCTGATATAAAAATTCTTCCGTTCTACTTTGCCCGGTTCAGGACACCATTGCACTTCATACACTTCTGAATAATATACCTTACCGTTTTTGCGCGTCTGTTTGCGAATACGGCGAACGCCGGCCCGCTCTTTATCTTTGGGCGCCAAAACCATGCGATCTGTACGCGGTTTGCCCAGTTCTTTTTCTAACTGGTTCCTATATTTAATGGCTGCCTCCAACGCATCTTCCTCGCCCCCATATTTTTTATCGTTGAAGAATTTACGATGCTGCTTTCCCCGAAAAGAAACGCGCACATAGTAGCCATGGTTGTTCTTTTCCGGTTGATCTATGCGCGAAATGCTCTTCATTTGCTATTCACCTCTTGAGAATTTGGATTGTTATTGTTATAGCAGGGGGTGGATGATGGGGCAACTTCATTTGGAGATTGGGAGATTGAGTAATTGGGTAATTTGGTAATTACTCAGTTGCCCAATTACCCAATATCTTACAATATCATTTTCTGGCGAATGGTTCCGGCACGGGGATGTACGGCCGTAATTTCCACTTCTGTGCCCGGTTCAGTCTCAATAACCCACTCTACTTTGGCCCGTTCACTGGTACTGTCATCACTCCATAGGTGGAAGCGAGATTTGTGATCTCGGCCGTTGAGCTGGCCCAGCATTGTTTTCTTTTTGCCGGTTAACAGTTTGGCTCCATCGGGCAGATTTATGTCTACTTCTAGCTCACGCACTACTTTCATTTCCAATGCCTGTTTAGAAACATTGGTTGGCAACCAGCCGGTGTTATGAATGACCGCTCGAATATGATGGATTTGACCCTGGGAAGATTTAGTCACTTCGTACCATTCCAGTTTGGGCGAAACAAGGGCGCTGAAAATGGCAAAATCAGCTAATGGGGCAATCTCTTTTTCCAGCAGGCGGTACGGGGGATTGCGCCAGGTAATAAACGTATTCCAACCGCCCAATTCCACTTTCCCCAATTGGGAATGCTCAAAATCGTACCACTCAACAATCCCCTGACCGTTCAATACGTCATCATTCCACTTCATAATCGCCAGATCATCTTCAAGGGGATGGTCGCGGAACCAATCAAGGTAATGGTACTTTTCAATGCCCGCCTGCTGCTGCACACTCCAGATTTCGCACGTCCAGGCGTACACACCCAAATATTCATACATCCAATCATCAAACGTGCCCTTAATGAAACTTTTGGGGTCATATTGAAAATCGCTGTAAATGGAAACGGCCGCATACCCAGTCAACTCTTTCGCTTTTTCACCCAGCTTTTTGTAGGTGTGCATATCCTGGGTGGGCAGCAGGTCATCATTTCCTTTTGTCGGCGGCCGCAAAAAGACACCGCTAAAAGTATGATAGCTAACGGAGCCGGTAATATTGGGGTGATCGGCAATAAATTTCATAGCCGCCGCCGGTTCCGGTTCGCTGCCGGGAAAATGGCCGGCTCCATGTTGGTTCGGTTCCCAAAAAACAGGGAACTGCCGGTTCAAATCTAAACCCTGCAAAGCGGGGGCGGCGGTGATGGTGACGCCATCATAATTTTTGATGCGGCCTTCGGGCAGCAGACGGTAGTAGTCGCCGCCGGGTAAATCATCTGGTTCACGGGGAATCATCAGGCGGGGATCATCGGGATGGGTTTTCCAACTGCCGTGGGGGTCTTGGAGGCGCATTTGCAGTATACGGCCGTCTTTATCCACATCTTCCCAGTGCAGCCCATCTAACTCATCGGTACGCGGATACGGCCGTGTGCTGCTGCGGACAAATTTGGGCACATCGGCCAAAGCCCATTCAGCGCCATCCGGGTTCAAGCGCGGAACCAGATAAAAGGCGCGGCTGTCCAGGGCGTAGGTTATTTTGGGGTCACGGCCGTAATCGGTTAACAATTTGTGGATGAGATAGAGAACGGCCGAGGAAGTTGAAACTTCTGTGGCGTGAATGTTGCCATCGGCCCAATAAGCCGGCTTTTCATCATCCGGGCCAGTAGCAAAATTGGTCATAATCATCATCCAGATGTCCCGACCTTCGTAACTCTGCCCCAAACTCTGCAACTTGCACAAGTCAGAATGTTGTTCGGTCCAGGTTTGTAAAAATGATGTTATTTCCTCATAACGATAGTAACAGTCAAATTGTATGTCGCTCATAGCTGCTCCTGTAGGTTTGTAGTGCGCCCTTAAGTGCGTGAACGGGCTGAAGCCCGCACTACGAACCTTTTTATAACTTGGCTAATAACGCCGCTAACTCAGTCTGAGAAACGCCAGCCACGCCCAACGGCCGTTGCACCCGATCATGGCAGTCTGATCCGCCGGTCGTCATCAGGCCATATTTAGCTGCCCACTCTGCCATCAACAAACGGTGTTCTGGGGCATGGCCGGGGTATTGCACTTCCAAACCATCCAATCCCAACAGATTGTCATCCAAAAATTCGGGCATCAGCCGCTCGACAATCTCAATCGTAGGCAGCACCTCGTTATACAAACTCTCGCCAGGGAATGAGCCGGCCGCCGGATGGGCAAAGACACGCACTAACTGGGGATATTTATGCAGCAGGGGCGTCAACTGCGCTGGATCAATGCCAGAAGGCACATAGGAACGGCTGTCGTTGCCAATCAGCGCGTTGATCTGCCCCCTATCCAGCCCATGGTTTTCTTTTAGGGCCAATGCAAAATGGCGGCGAGTGACGTTGGGGGCTAAGGCTTCGATTTCCTCGGCCGTCAAATCCCGTTCCAACAAAGGCTCTTTTCCTTGCGGGCCAAATGCTTCATTGATGGCAGCAACACGGGCGCGTACTAATCCGGCGCCACGGCCGTGGCCAAAAATCTTGGTTGCCATATCCCGAAAATCATTGTCGGCCAGCAAAGCATAGGGGATGTATAGCAGGTAATGAAGGGTTCCGGTGAAATACGGCCGTCGAAAACGCAGCGATACTTCTACGCCGGGCACAACCTGAATTCCGGCCGTTTCTCCAGCCGCCAACGCCTCATTCAGACCGTTCAAGGTATCATGGTCTGTGACGCCCAACGCCTGCAAACCCAACGCCTGGGCTGCATTCACCAATTCCGTCGGTGAATATTCACCATCGGACGCTGTCGTATGATTATGTAAATCGGCAATAAAATTTAATGTCATTTTTTATCCTTTTTAGAAGTGTGCAAGTATGCAGATATGCAAGTGCATTTGGCCACAGTATACTTGCTACTTGCACACTCACCTACTCGCAAACTCGTACCTCCCCCATCTTCGACACATCATAACCGGGCATTCCGGCCACAGTTTGTTTAAATTTGTCATTGTGTAATAAATCTAGCAATGGTCGTAATAAATCACTCTCATAATAAGGCACGGGAATGACCAGGTCGTACTGTTCGTGGGCCAGGGGGACGAAGCCTAAATTCAGGGCGCGGGCGGCGGCGCGAATACCCAACCCGGCACTGGCAGCCCCAGAAGCGACGGCCGCCGCCACGGCCAGATGGGTATACTCATCACGGCCGTAACCCGACACCTGCTCTGGTTGAATACCCGCTTTTACTAATTCATAATCCAGCAGCACCCGCGTCCCGGCCCCCCGCTGCCGGTTCACAATGTGTACATCCGGGTTGGCGGCATCAGCCCAACTGCTTAACTTCTGTGGATTGCTTGGGGGTACGATCCAGCCTTGTTCCCGCCCTACCAATGTCACCAGCCATACATCCTGTCCCGGCACATATCGCTTAACATAACTGTTGTTGTATGTGCCTGTTTCTGCATCCAGCAAATGGGAACCGGCCAGATGGGCTTCACCGCGCCGCAAAGCCACCAATCCGCCTAAGCTGCCTACATGGGCAGAGACCAGGCGGCGGTCTCCTTTTTCGGCCAGGAATTGGGCTAACAAGTCCAACGTTAAATCGTGGCTGCCAATAATTAAAATGCTCTTTTCAATTTCATGCGGCCGTCGGTACAGATGCACCGCCACCTGGCTGCCGGCATCAGCCCCTTCGCTAAAGCGGGGAATCCGCACAATACCATCGGCCCGCACCAGAGAGCTAATGACCCCGGCTCCCCGGCTGATGGGCGTCGCCAACACCTTCGGCCCCACTTTACCCACGGCCACACGCACAAAATCATCGTCGCCAGTGTGGGAGTTGAGTTTGCGGGTGAGGACGGCCGTCATCGTCAGCGGTTGGTGTGGCCTTTGTCCACGCCATCTGGCCAGCAATGGTTCCACAAAAATCTCGCCTGTCAGGGCGGCGCTAACGGGGTAGCCGGGGACGCCGATGATGGGAATTGGAGATTGGAGATTAGAGATTGGAGATTGAGCGTCGCGTTCTCCATTCTCCATTCTCCAATCTCCAATCTCTATCAACCCTAAAATAACAGGATGCCCCGGCCGTACAGCCACGCCATGTACCAACAGTTTTCCCAACGATTGCACCACATAGGCGGTGTAATCTTCGGAACCGGCGGAGGAACCGGCATTGAGCAAGATGAGATCATGAGCTGGGGTGGCTTGACGCACGGCCATTTGAATGGCCTCAAATTCATCGGGCACAATCGGCCAGCGGGTGGGGACACCGCCCCAACTTTCTATCTGCGCGGCCAGCACCAGACTGTTGTATTCGATAATCTGGCCGGGTTGGATGTTGTTGGTTACGGCCGTGTCTACTTCCACCAATTCTGAGCCGGTGGGAATAATGGCTACACGCGGCCGGCGGTAAACGGGTACGGTGACATGCCCGGAACCGGCCAAAGCGCCCAAATCTACCGGGCGCAGCGTATGGTTAGCGGGCAGCACTAACTCGGTAGCGACCATATCTTCACCCAACGGCCGTACATGCTGCCAGGGCGGCAACGCGGCCCGAATTTGAATAGCCTGATTCCCGTCATCATCCATCACAGGTTGGGTATGTTCAATCATCACCACGGCGTTGGCCCAGGCAGGCAAAGGATGGCCGGTGTTAATGGCTTGCGCCGGCCGAATGTTGGCCGCAGTCTCATGGTCGAACGATTCTATGAGGGTAAGGGTCAGCGGATTTGTCTCGGTGGCGCCCACACTATCTTGCGCTCGCAGGGCAAAGCCGTCCATGGCGCTGGCATGGTAATGGGGTGAGGAAAGCTGGGCAAAGAGGGCGGTGGCGGTGGTACGGCCGTAAGCCTCCGCGACCGGTATATTTTCCACATTTAAGGGCTGCCATTGGTTGGCGGCCGTGAGCGCCTCCTGAAAAATTGCCAGCGCATCCGTCAAGGGAATATCTTCAAGATAAACGTTTCGTTTCATAATATGAGCGGAGATTTTACATCAAGTTGGTGATAGATGGCATGTCAGATGG
>JAAEOP010000736.1 GCA_024223125.1 Chloroflexota bacterium | reverse complement strand
CCCACGCGAACCATTTCCCCGTTTTTGGATACGGCCGTCGGCGGTTCAATTGTTACGCCGAATTGGGCCTGAACATCGTCAGGGGACATGGTTATACGGCCAGAAGACGGGCCGGCTTCAACGCCAACTTGTGTTCCCTCTCCGTTGTGGTGTATGTATGCGATACGGTGCAATCCGCCATCGGCATCTTGCATCCAATCATCGGCCCGGCCAACGGAGCCGGGCGCAATCGGTTGCGGCGCAGGTAAATCAACCGGCGTGGGCGATGGGGCGGTTTCTTCGGTAAACGGAACCTTCTCGGCGGGTTCATGTTCGGCAACAATTCGGTTGATTTCATCAGGGTCTACCTTTGAGCGAGCAAACCATGCCTGACGCTTTTTGCTCCATTTTACTTTGTGCTGCTCTCGTAAAGCGTCAAAGATGGAACGATACTCCGCCCGTTCCGTTCGGCTCATCTCCCGCAAGGCAGGGAATTTAATCCACGTCCATCCCCGTTCGTGGGCGATTTCAGTTGTTGTGCGCGGGGTGGGGAGAAGCTCTGCTGTTTCTGTGCCGCCACAGTGGACGCATGGTTGGTCAGGGGACTTGAATTTACCGCAATCGGCGCATTTGACGGCGCTGTTCCGACCGGCGTCTACGCCAACGAGAACTTGCCGTGCTGTTGCGGCTTCCTCGTCGGTCGTATCGGGATGATTGATGTAATCAACAATCCCTTGTCGCGTTCCTCCGTATTTCTGAACGGCGTCATGCCAGGACTGTGTAAAATCCGCATCGGTAGGACGGCCGTTTACTCTGGTAGCCAATAGGACATCGTTCAGTTCATCGAAGGTAATAATTTGACCGGCGTCATATGCTTCTGTTAGCAGCGTTACGATGTCATCGCTCAACCCCAAGCCTTCCGTAAAGGTAACGACCGGATGCGCTGTTGGTTCAGGTTCAGTAGAGGGGGCTGCGCCTGGTTCGGGAGCGGATTCTGTTTCGATTGCAGGTTCGTCGCTTTCTGGGAGAGCTTCCGCTTTCATACCGTCACAATGTAAACATGCTTGGTCGAAAGATTTGAATTTCCCGCAATTTTCGCATTTTACAGCCTGCCCGGTGCGTGTGTCGTATTCAAGCAAGACCTTTTCCAAATGAGGAGCCATTAGGCTGGTTGGTTCGTCCGCCAGGCGTTTTGCTACGGCCGAACGGGAGCCAAAATGAAATGCGTGACTAGAAGACCCGCTCTCGTCCCACCCAGCGGCGAGAAAACTTGCTTCCAAAACCTCCTCGTTGGCATCGCCGGGGCCGGTGCAATTTAGGCATGGCTGATCTGGGGAGCGGAGCTTGCCGCAATCGCCGCAATTGACGGCCGTTCCCTGAATCTTGTCGTATCCTAATAGAATATGGGGAAGCGCGTCTTTGTCAGCTAAGGCAGTGGGCGACTCTGCGTTCTCATCCTCTATGACCGCCAATAGATTTTCACGGGAACCGGCGAAGGCATGGGTAAATGCCCATGCTTGAGATGGTTGTTCGGCTAGTTTGGGATCGGCGGTGTCTTGAGTAGCGTGAAATGCCTGAACCATATCCGCTGCGTCGAGCATGGCTCGACGATCATCGCTGGCAAAATTGGCGTGAAGGGCTGGATAATTCACCTGGTATGACAGACCCTCCGCCGCCGCTATCGCTCGTAGGGGATGTTGGTAAATGTCAAGTTGGGAGCCTTCGATGAGGGCAAGCGCCTCCTGCTCATTGGAAGAACGATAACCACCCGCTTCTGCATCCGCTTGCGTGGTATACACGGGGAGATCGTCCGGGGCTAAATACCAACCCATCTCATGTCGAGCAGGATCGGCAATATCGGCCGTTGTCATCCCACAATGTTGACAATCTTGTTCCGGGGAAACGAAACGGCCGCAACGGGGACAATGTTGCGTGGGGGCAGAGCCGGAGCCGGGTTCGGGAGCTTCCGTAACATCTACTGTTTCCGCAATTTCTTTCGCTCCGACCTCCGCGCGTAACTCTGTTGCCTGTTCAATAACATGCTGTGGCGGGTTGGTTTGTCTAAGAATGCGATGATTAAATGCTATGGCAGCTTTATCAACCGATGTCGGAGCAAGTCCAGCGCGAATATCAGCGGCAGCCTGACTCAACAATTCCTGGAGAGTATTTGCCCGCTCGTTTAACTCACCTCCGGGGCTTCTACCAACGGTAATGGGAGATGTCTCCCCCGCATTTAAGGCCGTGATAATTTCTTGCGCCACAGATATTTCATTTTCATCTAATTCGATAGGCTTTCGTTTTCTGCCACTTGTTATTTCGTGGCCCAACGCAACTGCAAGGGCCGTTTCTAGCTCATGTTGCCACCTGGTCGCCTGTTCTGGGTCGTCTGTTTCCCAATCTACATCCCAGGAAAAGCCATATTTTTCCCAGTCAGGGAACAGTGTCTTATCCTCAAACGGCCGCGCTCCCATCCGCACCCACTCATCAACTGGCGTCAGGTGTGCCAGCAAAGGTTTTTCCGGCTCCTCGCCTAGTTGCTTGTCCAGAGCTTCCAGGACAGGCATGGCTAAGTCGCCCCGGTTTATCTCTGCGAGATATTCTTGGGCCTCCTGGCGCATGAGCGTATGATTGCGTTGACGATATTCGCGTTCAACCTTTTTGGCAGCCCCAGAAATTTGGTCTTGCACAACCGCTAAACGGCTTGCCGGAATTCCAATTTCTTCCAACGCTTCACGCAAAGCGGTACATCGCTTGCATTCTGTTTTGCCCATGAACGCGGCACATTTCGGGCAACGCACACGTCGGGCGGCGGCTTCGCGTAATTTTTGCCGTGTTGCTTCGGACACTTCCCGTTTGGGACGAGAAGATTTCTTTTTCTTGCTTACAGCCGAAGATGAAGCAGCTTTGGCCCGCCGACGACCGTTCATCACATCTGTAACTCGCGCAATGGCGTCGGGGTCGGTTATTCCCTCAGCGGTCAAAATAGATTCGATTCTGGCATTGATGCGTCGCTGTTGTCGTGATGCGCTCTCCTTCCCGATTTCCACGAAACGGCGGGATAGTTGGGTCGTGTCGCGGCCAGATAAACCGGATGCCTGTAATGAGGTTCTGACTCGTTTGGGGAGGGTGTAACGACCGTCTCTCATTTCCCCTTCGACTACATCAGGATCATTGTCCATGCCCATGTGTGCGCGATATTCGTCCCTGGTCGTAGCAAACTGTTCGTACAAAGGGGTTCCTTGTAAACCCTCATAACCAGGGGCCAAATTGTCGTCAGTATCGAGAGCGTCGTCGCCCATTAGGGAAGTAAACCGCCCCCGTGCCTCTTGGTAAGCGGTTTGGGCCGAGTTGTCGGAGGTGTGCCCGTTAGAAGTGAGAGCATGACCATTAGCTGATTGCTCTTGTGGTGGAGGTGTTATTTCTGTCTGATAATACTGTTCTAAGGCCAACTTGGTCGCCGCCAGAACATTTTCCGTCCCCGTCCCATTCAAACCCTTTTGAATGTGAACGAGCGCATCATCCGCCGATTCATGCTTGGCCGCAATATCCGTTAATTGCTGGGCCGTGATTGAATCCACTCCGGCTGAATTCTCAAAGAATGACGACAGGTTTTCACATCGTTTACAAGGCTCTCCCGACTTTTTGAAAGCGCCGCATTCGCATCTTGTAATGACAATTGTTAGATCGTCTGGCTCTTGCCAATCTACGGCATCATTGGGTACGCCGTCTTTTTTAATATGCTGTGATGTTGTGTGTTGTCCTTCGGTGGGGCAAGACATTATTACAAAGCTCCTATTATAACAAACCAAAATTTCTATTTGCTGTGAATACAGGCTAAAATTCCCATTGTGCCAATTGGGACAAACTGGGATAATCAGCGTAGAAAGAACAATAACAAACAACAATAGAAATCGGCAATAGCCATATAGTAATAAGTAAGGTATTGAGAACAATGATCACAAATGGCGGCAATACAGTTGAATCCCTCAGACATATCCGTAACCTAGTTGTCATCCCCCAGCTATTCAAAGAGCCTAAAGAGGGATATGTAGATTGGTTGCAGTCTAATGTAGATGATCCTGGCAGTGTGGGTAAGGGGACAATTCCGCACCGCATTCTGAATGCCGAGGGCGAAGCCAGGTATTACGGAACGCTGCTGCCTCGAATTATCAGCGGCGCGTATGAAGAAGAATTGTTAACCGCTTATCTGGAAGATGACGACGCGGCAGCGCGGGCGGTTCAAGATAGCGATAGCCCTGGCGAACTTGAACGGATCGCCAACAATGAGCATTTACCCTTAAAGATACAGTGGGCTGCGGCCGCCAAGAACGCCCGGTTGCTATTTGATTCTAGCAAACCCGTGTACATTGGTATTTACAAAAGTGTGGAACGCTACCGAGATGTCGAGCCTGTTCTGACTTATCTCAAAAATGGCGCATATGTAGCGGGCGGCCCCAAGCTCCATCACCGTTTCCAGGCGACCGAACACGAAGAAGCTATCGGTATTGCCCGTGAATGGTTCATCGAACAACGCGAAGAAGAAATAAAACGAGTAAAAAAAGAAGCGACGAAGATGGATGTCCCCCGTTTGATCGTTGATCTGCTGGGCATTATTCTGGAACGCGACGATGCGATTTTGGATGAGATGGGAACGCGAATTGCCTGGAAAAACGGCGGCATTCACGGACGTTTTGGCGTGATGGCTCTTGGCTGGTGTTACATCATGCGTTGCGCTCCTAATACAGCAGGCAGACTATTGGCTATCGCGCAACAAGAAGCGGGTAAACACGATCTGCACGCCCCATTACAATTGAATCTGGCCGGAAATGTTTCTCAATATCTACGTCTTAAGCCAATCGAAGATGGACTGTCGTATGCTGGGGGAATGGTTAAAGCGCATCCCAAAACGGCGGGTGTATACGGCGTATTCAAGAATGGCGATTCACGGCCGTTTGCCCAGGTGAAGGTAGGGAAGAAGGAAACGGTGGTGATGGATACGTCAAATGGGAAACCAAAAGAAATAGCTCGTTCGCCGGTTCCTGCGAGTTGGGGACTTACGGAACTGGATAAAGCGGCTTGGGGAGCATGGGTTGGACTGAAACGGAGACGAAAGAAAAAATAAACTGGATGCCGGAGAGTTTAGTTTAATTGTTATCTATGCAGTCAACACAAATTCTTTGGGAACGGTTTTGAGGGTTTCCCATTGGTCTATATGAACGTTCTGTGTTTTTGGGGATTGTCCGTTCACATTTGGCGCAATTGTGTGTCTTGTACCCATTTCGGGACGATCTTACCCATAACTGTTGACCGTATGTCCCATTGATAACAGCCAGTCCGTCAGAAAGAATTTCAACTAATCGTAATCGTCGGTAGGGGGGAGGTGTCATAAAATCACCTTTTCTCATTTGCTTATTGTGTTCCAAATCTTTCGTTCACTAATCGTTCGATTTCCTCGGTTGGCGCTTCGCTAAAATATGTTAAGGCGGCACAAATGCGCCGGGCCATATCCTCTGATAACCAAATCCATTCACTGCTGCCAACTACTAAGCCTTCGGTGTCTGGATCGTGATAGCCGTCTTTTGCGGCCTCGCTTCCTTCTTCAAAAATTGCCGCTGCATGAGTCGCATTTAAGTTGTAACCATATCGCATCATCTTATAATCACTCCCGATCTGAGTCAGGTTTTCTCATTGACGTTCTCTCGTTGGCGTTGGTTAGCCAGCCCAGGTCTCTACGGCCATTCTTGTTGCCTCGTATAATGGGGCGTCGGTATTATCAACCAGCTTTTGGGCTGTTGCTGCTATTGTGTCCACGAGCGTATTCCACTCTCCTGCCTCTTGGAGATAGGCAACCGCCTCCTCGCTCAAGGAATGACGTAGCATCGCCTTGATTTCAATTTTCACATTCGTTGATTCATTCGTATCGCTCATCGTTAATTTCCTTATCTAACAAGTTATCTAATTATCTGTGCATTTGTAGTATAAACACATTAGCGACCCATTTTGGCAAACAGCCGTCCGTTGAGCAGGCAGGTTCAATTCTAATCAAAAACAAATCTATACACATATTGAGGAATCCGGCTTTTGGGAAGATCGGAAAGACTTTGAGAGGGGGCAAATACGCGGGCCGAAGAAAACGGTCGAGTGTTCCCAATTACGATCCGGTACTTTCCCACAACAAGCATTGTCCTTTCCGGGAAATCGCGCCGATCTAAACAAGCCAGCGTTTGCCTGTCTACGTGAATACGGGCTGTTTTAGTTTTTGCGTTCTGGCCGGATACAAAAAGAAGCTCCGCTAGTTCCTTTTGTTTTGCGCGGAGTCGTTTATGATTGGCGTCTACATCCTCACCCTGATTTACCGCATGTTTCCAAAACGCAATTTCAACTTTTAGCGGTTTTTGTAATTCCTGTAAGGTTGCTTCAACTTGTTCTCGCCCAGCCAGGGATAACTTTTGACCCAGCAAGCAGGCAGCTAATTCAATAAGTGAACGGCCGTTCCGCTTTGCTTCCGCAAATGCAGCCTGAATATCTTTTTTTGTAGCGTTAACAATGGTGTCGTCGTTAATCACTTTGGATTCTCCCAAAAAGGGGAAGGGACAGTAAGTGAAGGATACATCCCTTCGGCTGTACTCTAGGCAAATAACAAGGTGTTTAGTTCATCCAGGGAAAAGGCTGGTTGTGTGGGCTTGCCTTTTTTTCCACAGGTGGATGAGCTTGAACGTTGCACGGGGTCATCATGGGGCGAGGAATTTTTTTCTGCCTGTTTTTCATCAGCGATTTTGCAAGTCATTTTGTCGTATCCTTTGTGGTTTTCTTACAGAACACCCGTCGTGACACATTAAGCATTTTGTCATGACAATTATGCAAACCATCGCAATGTCCGTCAAGACATAGAATAAAGATGTCTTGACAGACTGGTAATTTTGTTTTAAGATGGGGCAAGAATAAATTGCAGTGTGCTGCCAATCGCATAAATAGTCAAGAGAATACAACCTGTGATGTTGTTTTCTTATAGACAGCATAGAACATCGAAAAAAAGAGGAAAAATGAAAGGATCGCGTACAGCCTTTATTAGCAATACTCGATGTACTCAAGAGGAGTTGAGTGAGTTCAAGCGCCTCTTGAGTACATTAGGTATGAAACAAAGCGACTGGCTTCTTTCAACCATGAAGCATCAGTTACGCTTACTTGATGAAGTAGGGGCAGCGGCCTCAAGCGGCAATGTGATAATGGATACACCGCCAATTGTGCGAATTCAAACAGCCCTGGCCCTGATTAGCCAATACGCCCGTGACAATAAAGCAGCCAATCCTCATGAAACGATCATGGTGATTGTGTATGCGCTTACCGGCCAATCATGGGAAACATTTGCCGCCGACTAGCTCCCTAATTTTACTTACTGATTGCTTCCATGAGAACAATTCCATACGTTCCAGAAGGGGATGAATTATGACAGACAAACTTGTGCCAATCGAGCAAAAAGAAATCAAGTTCTACGATGATAATTTAACGGCAATAAAAGCGGATGACGGTCGTGTTTACGCTTCTATTCGACATATGTGCCAGGCGTTAGGGATTGATGTCCAGGGGCAAAGGCAGCGAATTAACCGGCACACTATTTTGAAGCGTGGCTTAATGGTATGTAATTTGCATACCATTAGAGGTCTTCGAGAGGGGTATGTTTTGCGAGCCGATTTGGTTCCGTTGTGGCTCTCTGGTATACGCACCAAGTCAGTAAATGACGAGAGCCGCGCAAAGTTAGAGCGATTTCAGGAAGAAGCGGCGGCAGTGCTTTGGGAAGCGTTTCAAGACGGCCGTTTAACAGCCGATCCAGACTTTGACGAGTTGTTAAAAAGCGATAGCGACGCAGTGCAGGCGTACAAGATGCTGCAAGCCCTGATAAAACTCGCCCACAACCAAATTGTCTTGGAAGCGCGATTAGATCGTCACGATGATACGTTAGCAGACTATGGCGCTCGCCTGGAAACCATTGAAGCAGATTTGCATAAGAAAGATCGCTACATTACCGAATCTCAAGCTACGCAAATCAGTCAAGCGGTCAAGTCCATCGCTATTGCGATGGGCAAGAAGTCGGGCCGCAATGAGTTTGGCGCGACGTGGGGAGAATTTTACAGAAAATTTGGTATTGCAAAGTATCGCTATCTTCCCGTGTCCAGATTCGATGCGGCTGTAGCTTGGCTAGATGAATTCTACCAAGACGTGACAGGTGACGCGCCATTCTAATCTTTCGCCACCGATAAATTCTGTGACATGAACCGATGACCAAGCCGCGATACGTCCTGGTAGATAGTGAACTGCGCCACGTAAGCGAATTCGCCGCTCTGCTTCCGCGTCAACGGCCAGAATCCATTTGCCCCGTCTGCAAACAAGAAATCACATTAAAGTTGGGCCAAGAACGAGAGCATCATTACGCACACAGACCTGGCACGCTATGTCCTACGACCCGCCCGGAAACAGCTTTACACCTGAACTGCAAATTGTATTTAGCCCAACAGCTACGTCAGGTACAGGCGGTTAACACACTGGAAACTTGCTCAATTTGTGAAGAAAAACAACGTACACACGGTTGGATAGCCAGATGGGATGAAGTGATTGTCGAATAAGTACCCGAGCAATTGTTTCCAAGTATTCTCACACTGGTAAAATACTTGATTACTTTTGCTCAGGTGCTTACTTGCTGGGCAGCGCCTGACAAAGCGAACGAAGCTTTGTTACTT